>JAJRAG010000115.1 GCA_028682925.1 Methanomassiliicoccales archaeon | reverse complement strand
CGATGATCCTTATGTTGTCGACCTCCACCTTTTTCCTGAGCATGTAGTCAAGAATCGGGAGTATGGAAAGCGGGAACTGGTGGGAGAACTTCTCAGCTTCCTTCGCCAGGTACCTCTGCAGCGCGAGCATTACCTTGGTCAGCGAGCCGGTCTCCTTGGCATCCTCCAACGCATCCTTGATATGCTCGTAGAAGGAGAACCTGGAAAGCTCATCGAGCATCTGCTCGAAGGATTCGATTCCTGCCAACCGGACCAGCTCATTGACCCTCAATTCCTTTCCCCCGTCGATGAAGTAGATACGAATGCGCTCGAACGGTATTCTCTCCCTTTTCAATTTCAATAGTGTCCTCAGGTTGTTTATGTCGATTTCCTTCTGAATGAAAGCGAGGAACAGTCGTTCAGGTCTGTTCTTGCCGCGTATCGACTCAAGAAGGCGTGAGAAATAGACCTTGTCGAAGTACTCCTCGAGCAGCTCGAGCGCCCCAGTGTCCTCAAATGATGCCCTTATCTCAATGGGGATGGCCGACCCGCCCTTTTTGCCAATCGCGTCCAGAATATCGGAGACGCTCTCCAAGCCTATCAGAGACCTGAGGTATTTCTCGTCAAACCTTCCTGCTGGGACAAGGTCCTCGACGATCTCCTCGACGGTCGCCCCGTAGTACTTGCCCCTCAGAATCGTTTTGACGTTCCACTCGTCCCATCTGGCGAGGTAGCTCGAAATCATGTTCTTAAGTTCTCCGCTGCAGAAATTGAGCACCTGTCTGTATATCCTGGCGAGATTCCTGTTTGTCCCGATCTCAATCAAGTTCACACCGGAGTACCTGGATGCGAGCTCTGCCATTTCCACATGATACTGGGTCTCACCGAGGAATCTACCTATCTCGTTCAGATCCATCATGAGAAGCTTTGGGTAGTTGTCCTTTGTCAGGAGCAGGCTCTTCTTGGCTCTGACCCTGGCGCACGCGTAGGCGTAGTTCCCCCTCCCACCCAAACTAGGCAGCATCCGTTCACCCGAAAAGCATGTTTGAGATGTCCCTGAGCTCCTTCTCCCAGACCTCTTCCAGAATGCTCTTGAACCTGTAGTCCAGGCGAATCGTTCCATCCTCGCTTTCCAATATCAGTCCCGGTCTCATGTCGCTCTCAACGACTATCTCTGGCCCAACGCAATCGAATAGAAGCTTCGACTCCCCATGCGGGCACACCACCTTTGGTCGCGGAACGAGATTTTTTGCATTCGAATAGATCTTGCAATAGATCTTTGCCTTCTCCTGGGGGGGCATCGACTCGATTTCGTGCAACGTCTCTTCGAGAATCTTGTCCAGAATCTCCTTTCTGGCGTTCAGGATCATTCGCTTCGCCTCGAGCTCAGCGCTGGATATCTCCTGCCGGGTTAACCGGCGAAGCGCCTCCTCGAGCGCTCTCCCCTGGATCTTCCTCTTCTTGGCTATCTCTTCATCCGCAGCTCTGAGGATCGCCGCTTTCTCCTTTTCAGCTTCCTCGCTGAGCTTGTCCGCTTCCATCCTGGCAATGTCCAGGATGTCCTTGACTACCTTGTCAAGCGCCATGGACCGGCACCTCGATTCCTGTTCACATATTTAGCCAGAGCAGAATCGCCATGACGAGACCAAAGATGACGATGGTTTCGGGTATGACCATCAACACTAGGCCCTTACCGAATAGTTTCTCGTTCTCGGCCATGGCGCCGACCGCGGCGGCACCGACCGGCCCCTCAGCGATGCCTGCGCCAAGTCCGGCCAGACCGACCGCGATTCCTGCTCCAATTGCTATCAGACCTGCCTCTAAGGCCATTTCTTTCACACCTCCGTCGTATATTTTCTCCTGATCATCAGCGGATTGAACTTCGATCCGCCGCCTTCATAAAACTTCATGAAGAACTCAACGTACTGCAGCCTGATTCCCTGCAGTCCCGCTGAAATTATCGCAAGAATGAATATCATCAGATGCCCGACTATGAAAACCAAGATGGCCATGACGATCATGATTCCGCCACCTGGGGCAATCATCTCTATTGAAATTGAGTTGAAGGCCAGAGCAAGACCCGCTTTGGACATGCCAATTGCGGTGAGACGAGTGTAGGAAACGACATTGCTCATCAGTCCCGGCAGCTCTAGTATGACCTTCGCCCCCTCCCCTTTCAGACCGATCGCCATGCCGACAATCACGAGACCTGCCCCAGCCAACATACGAAGGTCCGTCATGATCAGGGGCTTCCCGAGTATGAGGGCGTCGACCATCAGGAGGAGCAAGAACACGCCACCTGTGAGTATCAAGATCCAGGTGAACTTCTCGAGGAACGCATGCTTCAGCCCCCGCCTCATCGCAACATTGGCGAAACCGAGGCCGAATGCGGTGAACAAATGGACGATGCCTATCCACACGCTGATATAAAGAAGAATCTTGACGTCGTGGAGCTTGCTGAACATACCTATTGGTATAGAGAAGAGCCCCAGATCGATGCTGTGGGGCAGCTCGATGCCAAGCAGACTTGACCATGTAAGCTCTCCGTAGGGGCTCGGGGCAAAGTGCATGCCGAGGGCCTCCCCGAAGAATATGAAACCGAATATCAGGGTGAATATGCCACCGAAGAACAGCGCGGTGGATATCGTCCGCCACTCGTCGCTCTTGCACTTCCTGAGGCCCAGAAATCCGAGTATGACGAAGGGGATGCCGTAGCCGACATCGCCGACCATCAGACCGAAGAATATTGGAAAGAAGATAGATATCACGGATGTCGGGTCGATCTCATTGTACCTTGGGGTCGAGACGAGTTCGACGAGATGGTTGAAAAGGTTCAGGGGACGAGGATTCGATGCCTTGGTAGGAACATCTTCCGGTCCAATCTCCTCTGCATCCTCTTCAGCATCCTTCCGATTCTTCACCTCGAGCAATTCGATGTAGACCCCGTCGCCCAGCTTCGCATTGAAATCTTCCTTCAGCTTGTCAAGATTCTTGCCAGGGACCCAGGCATCAATGACAAACGAATGGACGGTCGCGCCCGCTCTCAAAGGCATCTCAGCCTTCTCAACCTCTATGCCGAGTTCCTCATCGGAAGCTAGAACGAATGCTGCGTGCTTTTCCCTGAGTCTGCCCAAGGTTACCTGGACCTCCTCATAACTCTTTCTGAGGATCGACTCTTCCTTCTGAATCTCATTGAGGATCTCCGCGGGTTTGCCTGTCCCCTGAGGGACGCTCACCTCGCTGAATCCGTACTGCATCAAAATCCGCTGCGCCTCATTGGCCTCGGACCGCTGGACGAAAACCGCGATCAGCTTGCCGTCCTGCGCCGTCAACGCCTCGAATTGATCGAGTGATTCCTGGAGTACGCCCGAAGGGTCCGTGCGGACATGCCCGACAAAGACAGTCAGGCTCCTGAAATCACGATACAGTTCGAGATCGAGAGGGAGAGAGGCAAGTGGCTGGAGGTCCCTCTTCTGTTGATCCAACTCGCTCAGTCGCTCCTCGAGCTTAGCTTTTGAACCAATGACGTCCAATATTTCGGAATCGAGTGAAATGATCGCCGCATCGATTTCCTTTCGGATTCGCTCAGCGGAGAGGGGCTCTGGGACCTTTGGCTCCTTGATGTCCAAATCCTTCTCGATCGCTCTGAGCCTCAGCAGCCTCTCCGAGGTTTTGGAGGCGATGGGAAGGGGAGACCCAAGAGTGAATCCTTCCTTGTCTGGAGGGAAATCGACCAAATGGACTACCCGCGACTCGTACAGGAGATCGACGGTCCTTTCTAAACGGTCCTTGGAGCCTACGATAAGGACCTTAGCCATTTGTTCTGGGAGCAGCATCCAACGCCCTCATGAAATCATCTTTGAGATTGTCCCTGACCTTTTTGGATCTGGTCGTGGCCTGAGCCCTTACCCTCAAGCCCTCGTCCTTCCCCCGGGCAAGGATTCCCTCCCTTTGAGAGGCGATCTTCGCCTTCTCCCCGGAAAGTGCCTGGTCGAACTCGGCTCTAAGTCTCTCTTCGCCCTCTTGAGTTGCTCTTATGGCCTGCCTTCGAGCTCCGGCGATGATCGCCTTTTGACTCTCCTGAGCCTCTTTTATGATTTGTTCGGCCTCTTCCTCGGCGCGCCTCACCTGAAGAAGTGTCTCGTCCCTGCCCATTGAATCCCCCCGGTTTGCGGCGTGTGTGGAACATACTTGATATATATATAATATTGGTCAATTGCAAATGATTTGATGAAGGGCCAGGAGGCGCATTCAAAATCCGCAAGAAGGTGAGAAAGGAGCCCCATTCCTACATTCACCACAGACTCGAAGTACATTCTAAGAAAGGTTCCGGCATGCGCCTCAACTAGTCGAAATGCTCAGTCGAAGTAACGCCTTACGACCACCTTGCTTTCATTGAGTATGTCCACCGAAAGTTTGTCGACGTACTGATCCTTGTATACGACCTCTTTGATGCCGGCGTTGACGATAATCTTCGAACAGAGGACGCAAGGGAAGTTCGTAGTGTACATCGCTGCGTCCTTTATGCTGACGCCGAAATAGGCCGCTTGGATGACGGCGTTCTGTTCCGCATGGACTCCCCGACAAAGCTCGTGCCTGGTTCCAGACTCAATCTGGTTCTGCTCCCTTATGCAGCCGAGCTCCCCGCAGTGGCTCAGGCCCTTCGGGGCCCCATTGTAACCCGTCGTCAACACCCTCTTCTCCTTTACTACGACGGCCCCCACCTGTCTCCTGAGGCATGTCGATCTTGTGCCCACGAGTTCAGCCATTTTCATGAAGTAGGTGTCGTTGTCCGGTCTCGTCATGTTCCTATCTCGAACCCGCAACCAGGTATATGCAATTTTTCATTGAACAAACACAGATTCCTGGACGGCCTTCTGAGACCAACCAACATACCTATTTATAAACAAAAGTCATTGAAAGGCGCGTGCCCGAGAAAGACCCTCAGAGAAAAGGCCATATCCTTCTGCTAAAGGAGCTGCTCGTCGTCGGCGTCATCATCATCCTGATCCTTCTCGCATTGTTTGTATATAGCGGTCTTTGGCCGCCGGTCGTTGTTGTAGAATCCGGGAGCATGCAACACAGCGATACCCAGAGCTCGATCGGCACGATAGACACGGGCGACATCGTGATCGTCCAGAAGGTGCGGGGCAGCCAGGACGTCGTCACCTATCTCGATGGCGTTTCGAATGGACACAAGACATATGGGGAATTTGGTGACGTTGTCATCTATAACAGATATGGGTTGACGGAAAGGGTGCCGATCATACACCGCGCGATGTGCAAGATCATCTACAACGAGACCGGCGGTGGATTCGACATTCCTTCTCTGGCCTCCCTGCCAGATGCACAATGGGAGGTCCAAGGGATTTCGGCGAAGACCTGTTGGAATCTGAACAAGGTCGTTGAGGTACACGATATCGGTTACTTGCACCTGACCGTCAGGCTTGACCTCTCGGAGCTTCTGGCGTACTACTCGACAAGAGGACTCTCCCCCCATGGAGGGCTCATCACTATGGGCGATCACAATGCCCAGAGCGATGGGACAGAGCTGCTCGGACATTACGATCAACTCTCGATATGCCGGGAGCCGATTAGGGACGCCTGGCTGGTGGGAAAGGCAAGAGGGGAGCTCCCGTGGTTTGGGCTGGTAAAGCTCTGGGCGACCAATACTCTACCGCCCAACACACCCCAAAACAGCGTGACGAACTTCTTCATATCCATCGTTGTGATCATCGGTCTCCCGATCGCGGTAGACATAAGCAATGTCCTTCTCAAGAGACGAGGCATCGAAATCTTCGGATGGACAGAGAAGCTGAGAGTCAGATTGATGCGCAGGAAGCGAGGGGACGAGGAAGCTGAAGTTGGGGGGAGGGGTGAGGCGAAGGAGAACGCCGGTCCCTCGGAATCCACTGGTTCTGGCCAGACGAAAACTGGAAAGAAGGGCAAGGGCAAAAGCGAGTGACTATATCAAGGTCATCTGGGTCTTTGGCCGATAATTCTTCAGCCCCTGCATCATCTCGTCATCTTCCAAGACTTTCTTCGTTTCCAGAAGCGGCACGCTAGACTCGATCTCCTTTGTCCTGCCCCCCCGTCCAAACGACTTCACCCTGGCGTGGATGATCCCGAGCATGTCAAGCTCTGAGATTAGATCCGTTATTCTGCGTTGGGTGAGTATGCTGACGCCAACGACGTGGCTCAGATCCCTGTAAGTATCGTAGACGTCGCCGGTGGTCAATCGGCCGTTACCCTTTTCCTCGTTGAGCATGATGCTCATGAGAACGAGTTTGGATTGGGTCGGCAGTGTCTTGATCGTCTCCGTGACGCAATCCAGTTCGATCTTGTTCTTCGCCTTGTACACGTGCGCCTCAGTGATCTTATCGTCGTAGCCTCTCTCGGCTATCTCCGCTGCGACCCTCAAAAGATCGAGCGCCCTCCTAGCGTCGCCGTGCTCCTGTGCCGCCAGCGCGGCGCACAAGGGGATCACGCTATCCTCCACGATGCCTTCGTCGAACGCAAGGATCGCGCGCTGGGAAAGGATGTCCTTCAGCTGTTCAGCATTGTATGGCGGGAAGACCATCTTCTCTTCCCCGAGTCTGCTCTTAACCCTCGGGTCTAGAAACTCCGTGAACTTCAGATCGTTGGATATCCCGATCAGAGACACCCTTGCATTCTGAAGGTCGTCATTGATCTTCGAAAGATGATAGAGGACGTCGTCCCCGCTCTTGTAGACGAGCTTGTCGATTTCGTCGAGGACGATTATGAAGACCTTTTTCTCCTCGTCTATCTTGTCCCTCAGGATGTTGTAGACCCTCTCGGTGCTCCATCCCGTGAACGGGATCCTCTCGTTGAAGTCATCGATGAGCCTGTTCCCGATGTTCTGAAGGACCCCGTATTGGGTGTCAACGATCTCACAGTTCATGTAGACATAGGAAACCTTGTTCAGCTCGGAGTCGGCCTTCTTGATCTCATTCCCGAGGTATTTGACCGAGGCGGTCTTCCCCGTGCCCGTCTTTCCAAATATCAGGATGTTCGATGGCCTCTCTCCTTTCAAGGCGGTCACGAGAACGGAGGCCAATTGACTGATCTGCTGATTTCTATGAGGAAGCTCGTCCGGTATGTACGATGGCCTCAGTATCTCCCTGTTCCTCCGAAAGAGCTGCTTGGACTTGAGATATTGCTTGAAGACGTTGTCCTCCAATAAACTCCCCCCATTAGCTGGAAGGGGGAAAGTTGCGGCCCTCCCACCCCTTCATTTCTAGTGGAAATTCATCCTCTTCTTTTCAAGGTGCAGATTGAGAAGCGCTCACGATTACAAGAACTTTACTTTTATTCTCGGTTCCTAATTTCGTCGCTTGCTGACAGTTCGCGTGCCCTCGTTGCCAGTGCTCCCACGTGATGCACACCCCCACCCCTTTGTTTCCGGTGCAGAAATGCCGACTCCACGGAGCCCGACCCGATTCGTCGGTGTCCGTCCCGCTCATTTCTTCGTGATTGCGTCTTTCCTTTCATACAGAAAGTAGATATTCCAACGCATAGATTGACACTGCTGGTGATGCGTTGCTAAGCAACATCGACAAAGATGTCCTGATGGTCAAACTGGAGGATGGTGAAGACGTCCACGAGACTCTGACTGAAGCATGTAAGGATCATGGAATAAAATACGGTTGGGTCTACGGAGGGATAGGAATACTCAGATGTTTCACGCTTGGCTACTTCACTGGGAAGGAATATAGAAAGAAGTACTTCCAGAACCCGCACGAACTACTCTCCCTCGCTGGATCCGTTACATTGGATACAGAGGTGCCGATACACCTTCACTGCTCCGTCTCAAGTCGAGAGTTCAACGTCTTCGGTGGGCATCTCTTCAAAGGCACAACAAACGTCTTGAATGAAATCCTAATCAAGAGATTCAAAGGGATAGAGTTGGGCAGAAAAGTCAGCCCGATAACTGGATACTACGAGTTGGACATAAAGTGAAACGGATTGAGAGGGAAGGGAGGACCGCAGCAATAGTCAGCATCGGCAGCAATGTCAGAGAGATCGAGGATTTGGCCGACTCTGCCGGCGTCGACGTGATATTCGAATTGGTGCAATGGAGATATCGACCGGACTCGTCAACATACGTGGGGAGGGGAAAGCTCGAAGGTCTGAAAGGAATTCTGGAAAAGAGAAAAGTGGACTATGTCATCATAAATGGCAATCTCAAGCCATCACAGCACTACAACCTTGAGAAGAATCTTGGAGTGGAATGTATTGATCGAATAAGGCTGGTCCTCAATATCTTCAAGGAGAGGGCTGATACGACCGAGTCCCGACTGCAGGTCGAAAGAGCGACACTGAAGTATGAGATCCCCTTCCTCAGAGAGTGGATACACAATGCAAAGGCCGGCGAGCATCCTGGTTTCATGGCGAGGGGAGAATATGCTGTTGACGTCTACTATGATTTGATCAAGAAGAGAATGAAGATTATCGATGACGAGCTCTTGAGGTTGAGTAAGGGTCAAGAAGTCAGGAGGGGGCAGAGAAGAAAGAGGGGGTTCGCGTTGGTATGTATAGCTGGTTACACCAACGCTGGTAAATCATCCCTATTGAACGTCCTGGGAAATGATGATGCGATTGTAGACAAGAGCATGTTCTCGACTCTTGCTGCAAGAACCAGGAAGATGGACAACACCAAGAACAATGTACTCCTTACAGACACAATCGGCTTCCTTCAAGATTTACCTTACTTCATGATAGAATCTTTCAAGTATAGCATAGACGAAATCCTTTCCACGGACCTTGTCTTATTGGTGGTGGACGCTTCCGACTCGACTGAGGAAATGAGGAGAAAGTTGGAAGCATCGACAAAGATTCTGTTTCCAAAGATTGGTCCTGCAGATTTGATGGTGGCACTGAACAAGATCGATTTGGTGGAGGGGGGAATAGCCGAGAAGATCGAGATTGTTAGAGACGTGACTGGTTGTGCGAGCATCGTTCCAATATCGACAATCTCACGAGAAGGCATCGACCAATTGATCGAGAAGATAGACTATCGATTCAAACACGATTGTAGGGTCGAGGTGAAGCTTCCGAACAAGGCCGAGTCGGGCAGCATCGTCTCGTGGCTGTATGAGGTAGCTACTGTCAAGAAAGTTGAATATGGTGAAAGCGTGCTGTTGTCTCTTGATTGCAGGGGGCGTGATTTGGAAACGATTCTCATGCGGACGAGGGCGGCCGGTGGCATGGCAGTCAACACTCTCTGATGAGTTCTCATGATGGGTGCGTCAGGAATCTCCGAGCATGAAACATTCCAATCAGCTACTCTTTGATTGACACGCCCGGGATTCGAGTTCCAATGGAAACAAAGGGGCCCCCCTCTCCACGAGTCAACGATCTAAAGAAAACGAGTGGAAAGGGCCGATTACTTGATCCCCAATTCCTTCTTCTTTGCAGCAAGCTCCTCCCCATATTTTGAGGGGAGCTTCCAAGCCAGGTACTCTGCATCATCGAGATTCCGAAGCAATGTTGCCTTGCTTTCTTCCTGCATGTAGGATCGGAATTTCCCCAGGTCGAGTAGGAACTTAAGGAGCCATAGGCCGCCGATAGACAAGAGAAGAAGACCTGACGTGAGCAGGACAAGAACCCAACCCTCCAGGTCATCTAGCCCAGTCGCTGTCGATACGTAGATTCCGACGAACGTCAGGACAAGGCCGAGCAACAATATGGAGAAAGAAAGTAGTTCTACCCTTTCAACGAGCATAGGCTTGGCCATGAATCAGAAATGATCGCTCGGGTATTCAATATTTGTTGGCCACAAGCCATCGCTGTTATTGACGATTGGCCGTATGCTGCCTGCAACCACCAAGGCAATGGCGGTCAGATCAGGTCGAGACCATGTGCGACCCGCGCAGGCTTCAGTAAGGGCCCTGTTTGTCCTCGCCTCGATCTCGGTTCTCTTGCTCTTGATACTCTCAGACTTCAGGCCGGTAGAAGTCGAGACCTTCCAAGACTCCCCACCGGGTGTAAGGTTCAAGATAAGTTGCCTGCTGGTCGATTGTCGAACTAGCCAAAAGGGTTGGGTTCTCACCGTCAGAGACACCTTAGGCGCGGAAGTTGACGCCTTTCTTGGTAGGAATGTCGCAATGGAACCACCTGAAGTTGGTACGATTCTAGAATTGGTAGGGGAGAAGACGGAAGACGACCCCTCCTTTCTTATCATCGAATCGTTAGGGGCGACGGGCCAGTCTAAGGGATCACCTTCTCGCGAAGGAAAAGATTAATGTCCGTTCCGGGGTGTAGGACCCCTGGACAAAGAGGACAGACCGATGTACGTAGCCTTCGACGACACCGATTCCATCGAGGGGATGTGTACCACATTCCTCGCGACCGAGATGATTCGGAGCCTCGAAGAATATGACCTCGTAGGTCTGCCACGCTTGGTCAGGCTTAATCCCTCCGTTCCATGGAAGACAAGGGGCAACGGCGCCGTCTGTCTGAGGTTCGGAACTGGTAACGGAACGCGGAGAATCAGCGGGAGAATAGGGGAGGTACCCCTCTATTCATATTCAAGATGCGGTCGGCCCGCTGACATGGAGGTCGTTCTCAAGAGGGGAGAGGAACTATTGCGGAAATGGTCGCGTGTCCAGGAGAAGGCGAGCCCCGGACTGGTCGCTTCTTTGAGAAAGCCGAGACAGAGCCTCTACTGGTCGACGGTAAGGGGCATCGTTGAGAAGCGGAAGGTACTCGACGAACTAGATAGGATTGGCGGGCGGACGATCGAGCTCGCGGGGGGTAGAGGGGTTATCGGAGCCTCTGCCGCCATGGCATGGAGGCCCCGGGACAGAACGTTCGAGGTCCTCACATACCGAGACGAGGCTAGGTGGGGTAGTGAAAGGGTTGTCTCCACCGAGACGGTGGAAGCACTGGATCTGAAGTTTCCGTCCACCTTCAATAATTTCGATCCGGTCGGGAGAAGGTCGGCTATAGTGCCGAGATCGCCATGCCCCGTGCTCTTTGGCATAAGAGGAGACTTGCTTGATGACCTGCCGCTTGCGTCATCGTCGATCGATAGCGAGCCGGTCGCCCGTTGGATTCTGTTCTTGACGAACCAGGGGACAGACGACCACGTGATTCGGAAATGGGGCCAGCTGATGCCGAACAGGTCTTACTCAGTGGAAGGCCTGGTGTCCTCAGCTCCTGAGACGCGCAAGGGCGGCCACGTCATTTTCAAATTGGACCCAATCCACGGAGCCCGGTCGCTAGACTGCGCCGCCTACGAACCATCGAAGCATTTCAGAGATGTGGTCCGTTTGCTGGTAGTCGGGGATCGGATCGTCGTCATCGGCGAGCTGAGAGATAATCCGAGGACGCTCAACATCGAGAAACTGAAGATCATTTCCCTCGTGGAATCCTGGCGGAAGGACGGGAATCCCGTTTGCCCGATGTGCGGGAAGCGTATGAAGTCGATCGGCGCGATGCAGGGCTACAGATGTCGCCGATGCGGCGGCAGGACGCCGGAGTCCGATGCGCGGCTCGTTCGGGTGCCCAGGGCGATTGGCGAAGGATGGTACGAACCCCCGGTCTGCTCGCGCAGGCATCTGAGCAAACCCCTCAAGCGCATGATGGCGGAATGATGATGTAGACATCATCTCCAGCAGGCCTCCAACAACATTCAAATATTGACCACGCAATAGTCCCGCCATCTTGTCCACTAGGTAGACAACGTCTGCTATTGGAGGGACGGTTTGATGAAGGAAGTGGTCATACTCAGCGCGGTTCGGACGGCCGTGGGAAAGTTCGGTGGAGCCCTTACTGAAACCCCTGTCACTGACCTTGGGGCAGCGGTCATAGGGGAATCCATAAAGAGGGCAAGAATCGAGCCATCGAGCATCCAAGAATGTATCATGGGAATATGTCTGCCCGCGGGTGCAGGGCAGAACCCTACCAGACAAGCGGCTGTAAAAGCAGGTCTTCCTATGGAAATCGGGGCACTGAACATCAACAAGCTGTGCGGCTCCGGATTGAAGGCGGTGATGATCGCCGCCAACGCCATCAGAAGCGAGGAGCACGATGTTGTGGTCGCGGGCGGTATGGAAAACATGAGCGCTGCCCCATATCTTCTGAAAAAGGCGAGATGGGGGTATAGGCTCAACGATGGCAAATTGATCGATCATCTCATCCACGACGGCCTCTATGATTCGATAGCCGGTATGCTGATGGGCATCACTGGTGAGATAGTGGCCGAACGCTACCATGTCACTCGTGAAGAAGCCGATATCCTGTCCTATCAGAGCCATATGAAGGCACTTGCCGCCACAAATAATGGTGATTTCGACGCGGAGATAGTCCCTTTCAAGGTCAAGGGGAAGAGAGAGAGCGTTGATTTGAAGGTAGACGAGGGTATCAGACCAGAGATTTCCGTTGAGAGCCTGGGCAAGCTGAAGCCATATTTCAAGGAGGGAGGGGTGGTCACGGCCGGCAACTCATCACAGATCAGCGACGGCGCGGCGGCGGTCGTCATCGCGTCGAGGGAATTCGCCGACAGGCACGGCATCGAGCCGATGGCGACGATCGTAGACTACAACACAGGGGGGGTCAAGCCAGAGCATATCATGGAGGCGCCAATTCAGACGGTCAGGGCCCTGCTAATGAAGACGAAGATGAAGATTGATGACATCGATCTGTTCGAGCACAACGAGGCTTTTGCGACGGCGTCCGTCGCAGTGAAGCGAGAACTCGGAGTGCCAGACGACAGATTCAACGTCCACGGTGGTGCGGTCGCACTAGGTCATCCAATCGGATGCAGCGGAGCGAGAGTGCTTACGACGCTCCTACACGCGATGAAAGGTCGAGATGCCAGGACGGGTCTGGCGACGATATGTCTGGGCGGCGGCAATGCCGTGGCAATGATAGTCAAAAGATGAGAATGCGCATTGGAGTAATGTACTGGAGGTTAGACGATGGGAGCTGAGGTCGAGCTCAAGAGCATCGGGATCGTAGGAGCGGGCACCATGGGGAGCGGCATCGCTCAGATTGCGGCTCAAGCGGGATTCCAGGTCGTTATGCGCGACGTCGAGGAATCATTCGTTCGTGGTGGGATGAACAGGATCGAGAAGAGTCTCTCGAAGGCGGTAGAGAAGGGCAAGATGACTGAAGATGACAAGGCCGCAGTGCTCTCTCGAGTAAGAGGCACGCTGTCGCTCGAGGACCTGGCCGATTCCGATGTTGTCATTGAAGCGGTCATTGAGGATAAGAGGACGAAGAAGGACGTGCTGAGCGCCCTGGACAGGATTTGTCGTCCCGGCACCATCATCGCGTCGAACACATCATCGATCCCGATAACGGAGCTGGCTGCCGCAACGAAAAGGCCAGACAGGGTGATTGGAATGCACTTCGTCAACCCAGTTCAGGTCATGAAGCTCGTCGAGGTCATAAGAGCGATCCAGACTTCGAGGGAGACTATGGAGACGGTCAAATCGCTCGCGACGAGGATGGGCAAGACCCCGATGGAGGTCAGCGACTTTCCCGGGTTCGCTCTGAATCGAATGCTCGTACCGATGATCAACGACGCGGCCTATTGTTTGATGGAAGGCGTGGCCAGCGCAGAGACGATCGACCAGGTGATGAAGTTGGGAGCGAACCACCCGATGGGTCCTTTGGAGCTTGGGGATCTGGTCGGTCTTGATGTTTGCCTCAGCATCATGGAAGTGCTCTACACCGAGTACGGCGATCCTAAGTACCGTCCCTGTCCTCTGCTCAGAAGGTATGTCCAGGCCGGCTGGCTCGGAAGGAAGACCGGCAAAGGTTTTCACACTTACCCATAGTCATCCGACACGGCACCGATTTGTTGCGGCTTGACGGGTCGTCCCAGGCTCAGTTGCAAAACACAATAAACACCAGACAACAATTTAATATGCGCAATACGCTTCAATGTCGAGGAGTTTCATGTCATCCATAGAGCAAATTCTTTCATCCATCGACGCCCACAAGGAGGAAATGATCGGGGAGCTGGGCGAGCTCCTGCGCATCCCAGCCATCGGCCCTGAGAACGGCGGGGACGGTGAGTTCGAGCGAGCAAGGTATCTGAAGGAACTTGTGAAGCGTTGCGGGTTCGAAGATGTCGAGATGTTCGACGCCCTCGACGAAAGAGTTCGTCTTCGCCTCAGACCGAACATTGTGGCCAGGAAGAGAGGGTCGACGGACCAGACCGCATGGATCGTCACGCACATGGACACCGTGACTCCTGGCGACCTTGACGCTTGGTCCTATCCTCCTTTCTCGCCGAGAGTCGTCGATGGAAAGCTGTACGGACTTGGAGCCGAGGACAACGGACAGGCCATAATCGCCTCGCTATTTGCGGCGAGAGCCTTGAACGAGCTTTCCCTGGATGGGGAAAGGACGATGGGCCTGGCGATCGTGGCGGACGAGGAGCGGGGGAGCGACAAGGGCATCAAGTTCCTGATCCGGGAGGGGGTTTTCAGAAGCGGCGACACAATCTACGTCCCCGACTACGGTGTCCCGGACGGGTCGGTCATAGAGGTCGCCGAGAAATCCGTCATGTGGCTCAAGGTCACCGTCGAGGGAAAACAGACACACGCTTCGACGCCAGAGAAAGGGATCAACGCGATGAAGGTCGGGTCCCAGTTCATGACCTTCCTGCTAGACCACCTGTCTCAGAAATATGGAAAGACCGACAACATATTCATACCCCCGAACTCGACCTTCGAGCCGACGAAACGTCATCAGACCGTGGGGAACATAAACACCGTACCAGGCGAGGACGTTTTTTACATTGACATGAGATTGCTTCCGCAATACGATCTCGATGAGGTCATGAAGACCATCAAGAGGATTGCCAAGGTCTTCGAAGATCGGACCGGCGCGGACATTGAGCTTTCGACGGAACAGATGACGAAGGGCGGGCCACCTTCAAGCATAGATTCCGAGGGAATGAAGTCGCTGGTGCAGGCGGTGAAGACCGTGAAGAGCATCGAGCCGGTCGCGAGAGGCATCGGCGGAGGAACGTGTGCGAATCTGTTCCGGCTCGCTGGCTTCGAGGCCTATGCGTGGCAGACAGTCGACGAGAACGCTCACAGCGTGAACGAATACTCGAAGATCGAGAACATGGTCTCCGACGCGAAGGTCTTCGCGGTGCTGATGGCGTCGCTCTGCTACCCGAATCAGATAACTGGACTGTAGCGGCTTCCGGTCGCAACTCGCCAATTGCACCGTTCTATCTATGCTATCACCGCAATCTGTCATTCGGATTCAATGATGGCTCCGAGTTGTCAGCAGATTATGCGGCCTGTCCCTTCTCGGAGAAAAGCCGGTCGACCATCCACTTGCTATCGAACTTCGCGAATGATTCGTAATCCTGTCCAGTAGAAACGAACGCAATCGGTTTGTGAACCGCGTGCGCGATCGAGAGAGCGGCACCGCCTCGGGCGTCCGCATCAATCTTCGTCAGAATCACGGCATCTATCCCGACCTCATCGTCGAATGTCTTGGCCTGCTCGACAGCGTCATTGCCCGCCAAAGCGTCCCCCACAAAAATGACAAGGTCCGGCTTGATGACCTTCTTGATCTTCTTCATCTCGTCCATCAGATTCACGTTCGTCTGCATCCTTCCCGCCGTATCGACCAGCACGACGTCTCTTTTCCTCGCTTTGGCATGCTCGACGGCGTCGTACGCGACAGCCGCGGGGTCGCTTCCAGCCTTATGCTTTATCACTCTGCAACCGAGTCTGTCCCCATGGATCGTCAGCTGTTCGATCGCTCCTGCTCGGAACGTATCCGATGCGGACAGTACCGAGCTCAGCCCCATCTTCTGAAGGCGGTTGCCGATTTTCGCTATGGCAGTGGTCTTGCCTGTTCCGTTGATACCAACGAACATGATTACGACGGGTCTGGTCCTTGACTTCACGAAAGCGTCGAAGTCGAACTCGTTGTCCTTCAAAACGGCCTCCACCGCACCCTTGAGCGCGATCTCCACAGCATCTGAAACATCATACTTCCTATCGACCTTCTTGCCCAGAAGATTAGTCTTGACGCTGTCCTTCATCTCCTCGACAACAGGCAAGGCGACGTCCGCCTCGAGCAGTATTACCTCCAAATCCCACAATAGCTCGTCAAGCTTGCTTTCATTTATGCCCCTTCCACTGTCGCCTATTATCTTCTCTTGCTCTGGAGCAACCTCGGTCGCCTTCTTCTTCAGGCCAAAGAGTTTCTTCTTAAGCGACTCAAACAATCGGACCACCGGTCCTAGGATCGCTTCTGCATCCTCTGGTATTCCTGCTGCACTTGCTGAGAGAGCTTGGAGCTCTGCGCCTCTATGGACGACCTCCTCTCTCCCAGCTTGTTGAACGTCTCAACCATCTCCTTGATCCTCTCATCTATGATCTTCACCGCTTCATCGATGGGCTTTTCGATCGAAATGCCACTCCCGACCCCTATTATCACTCTGGAGTTCGACCCCACTTTCGTGAAAGCGAAGGAACTGCCGCCAATCGGGACGAGGATCTCGGAATCGACTGGCGCGTCTTTGAGGCTTAGCAGGGTATCCTTCGCCCTCGAGTTCTCCTCTAACGACAATTGAATGATCTGCTGCTGTTCCGCCAGACTCTGAAGTTGAGCCCGCAATAGTTCGAGGGACGCCAGAGACTGTTGCAGCTCTCTTTCGTCCATCACGGTCCCCCGATCAAATGCCTGACGACTGGGTCAGTGACACTTTCTAGAGGGATCGGAGTCATCTCGTTCACTCTAATGTCACGCCTGCCAACGCGATGATGACTCCCTAGGTTTGACATCACCCTCTCCGTCGCAGCTTTCTCATCTTCAGCTGCAATCTCGACGTTGAACTTCTGCCATCCACGACTGCTGATCTTGAAAGAACCAATTGCTCTGAATGCTTTCATCGTATCTCCGAGCACGAGGAACAGTATCAACCGAATAAAGCTTTTGCCTCCGAAGACATTCGATCTTGAGATGCTGAACAAGATCGTCGTCTTCCAGCCCGGCTCGAAATTCCCCTCGATCTCCGTCACCGGAACGCAGTGCGAACTCCAATGCGATCATTGTCGAGGGAGATACTTGAAACAGATGATCCCCGTCGCAGACCCAGACGCACTGCTGAAGTATGCACGCGGCCTCACAGCGAGAAATGGCAACGGATTCCTCATCAGCGGAGGATGTGACCGAAACGGAAGGATTCCGTTGGGACCCTACATGGATGTGATCGCGCAGGTGAAGAGAGAATCCGCTCTTTTGATCAATGCCCACACGGGCCTTTTGGACCGCAAATCGGCAGAATCTCTTGTCCGAGCCTCGCCAGACCGTCTCTCTGTCGACGTCGTCCAGGACAGACGGGTCATACGGGGCCTAATGCATCTTCGCGTCGGTCCTGACGCGTATCGGGAAACGCTCGTGAATCTGTTCGATTCCGGAGCGGAGGGGGTCGTACCTCATATCTGTGTCGGGCTCTCCAAGACTAACGAAGGGGAACGGGCGGCCCTCAGTCTCGTTAGGGAATTCGATATTTCCGCCCTCGTCGTACTGGTTCTCATGCCTCCGAACGGGAGTCCGCAATACAAACCTCCACCGGTCGACGACGCTCGAGTGGTCGACTTCATCAAGGAAGCGACTGACAACTTGAGATGTCCAGTTCTTCTGGGGTGTATGCGGCCACGAGGGAATTGGGCTCTGGAGGTCGATTGCATCGATGCCGGAATCTCAGGAATAGCCACCCCGTCCCGGAGAACAGTGGCAATCGCGAAGGAAAGCGGTCTCGAACTCGAAGTGCGAGAAAAGTGCTGTGCATTCTACCGATAGATTGCCCCTTTTACATGCTTTCTCATGAGGAATCTCAGATAGACTATCGCGAAGGCATAGATGACTGCGAATATGAGCGCAAATATCGGCACATTGTCCAGGGTGGTGGACGATATGTTCTTCTGGAGAGTGTATGAGATCTGAGTGGGTGTGCCTCCTAGGTCCTCGACCACGATGTAGTATGTCCCGTATACTGTGTCTGGGAAGGCGAACGAGAACGAAGGCTGATTCACATCGACATAATAATTGTTGCTGTTTATCCTGTGGCTCGCCAGATAGCTCATGTTGTTCTGGTTGTCAACGTAATTGCCTTCCGACACGATGTAAACATTGGCCGTCTTTCCGATGCTTCTGATCGCTATGCGATCGACGCCTGTCAGTCCGAGTGGGTCTTTGTTCGTGAAGTCCTTGACATTTCCGACATTCCCTGAGTCGCTTAGCTGGTCCTCGATGGCCTGCGACACGAATGGAACCCAGAGCACGACCACGATCACGACCGAGATAGCGATTATGATTATCGCCCTTCTCGTGAACTTTTTCGCCATGTAGTACTTTGAGCTGGCGCTTTGCGAGAGTCTTATCTCTAGCACCCTGAAGAAGAAGCTCTCAGCTCCGATGATCAATCCCATGAGCAGCACGAAGTAGATGAACGAGTTGACTGGAAGATAGAACGGTTTGAGGGAGAATCCCTTCCCTATGACGATTAGGAATACTGTGATGGCGACTGCCAAGACTATCTGGATGATGTACAAATAGAGCTTCATACGGCGGATGCGCTCGAGTCGCCATCCACCCTCCAACGCCACCCTGCCCTTTTCCATTTGATTTCGAAGCGAAAAATGACTAGGTCAACATAAATACTTTTCCGCCTGATTCCCAAAGGCCAGAAACGAAGACGTAGAAAGGACGTTCCTAGTTCTCTGCGCCCACTGGAATGGTCGCATTTCTCCTGCAGATGAGGAAAACAGCAACAAATGTCGGCACTTCGACGGTCCCCCGCAGAGAGAATCGTTCCCCGCGAAGGCGGACGTCGACCCTATTCTCGAGATTCACCGTCACTGGATCGTCGGGAAATATTTCAGACACGGCATCTCTCAGCGGGTCGAACTCATCCAGATCGTCCCTGTTCATGGGCACCACCCTCAAACCAGTCTTCCCGTGGAGGGATTGCGGCAACCTTATGAGTCTCTTGATGTCGCTCGTGACGGGCTCGTCGACTTGTCCTTCCAACGAGCGCTTGATGTCCCCCTCCACTATCTTGAGGAATAGGGCCTGGCTCCTCTGGTTCGAGAACACCTCGAGCGTGTCTTTCTGGATCAGGATTTCCATGCCGCATTTCCCACCGCGCCTTAGGAACAGGTCATTCATCATCTCAGCCAGTACCTTTTCAGGTGCATCTCCAGCGACATCATATCTGCTCCTGACGTCCTGCAGAGAGAGTCCTTCCATGTCGCGCATGAGCATCTCGATCCCATCCCTCATCCTCCTTCTCCAACCGGTCGAGGCGTCAGGCGGGAGGAGTCTGGATTTGTGAACCCTGGTCGTCTGCTTGAACTGGCGCTTCTCAAACGCCTTCTCCTCGAAAACCCAGTTCAAGTCGAGGTCGGTCCCAGTGATGTAATCGACTATCTCCCTCCTCTCATGGCTCTTGAGACCCGTCACACGTGGATCGAACACATGGACGTGGTATCCCCTGCCTCCTGAGAAAACGACCTTGACATCGTTCGAGTTGAAGCCTAGGTCACCCATGATGAAATCATCGAGGAGTCTGATCATCTCTTTCTTCACCTTTGCGAGCATGTCCTCATAGGACAAACCCTCGCTGCCTTTGATGTGGTCGGCATCCAGGTCGAAGAT
>JAJRAG010000114.1 GCA_028682925.1 Methanomassiliicoccales archaeon | reverse complement strand
TGTGTGAAAAGGGAATGACAGAGGATGTGAATGGTCACGACTCTGGCGGCGGTATGCCGTCACTGTTCCAGCCTCTGGCCTGGTAGTACTCATCGAGCATTCTCTCAAAGTCGGCCTTTACGACGACATGCGCCTTCGACGAACCATCGGTGAATGGGGTATCATGAAATAGTCTAGGCAACGCATCGTCTTTCCTGCTAATTCCCTCCCTGGCACTGAATCGTCTGGCGACGTCAATCGCCTTTGATCCGGCTTCCTTGATTTGTATAACGCTCATGTCCAGTCCAGTTGCATAAGTGTACAGCCTCGCCAGGTCCTCCCACTCGTACGCATCCCGCACAAAGCAGCAGATGACCAATGAGTCTATCACGGCCAATTTATCCTCCAACGCCTTGACGAAGGCAGCTTTGCCATTGACCATGAATCGGTCTGAGACGTTCCTCATCTCGTATGCATAGACCGTGGAACGCAGATGGTCCGCTCCTCTGACCCCGACAGCGTATGAAAGAGCCATCCCATTGTATCCTCGAGGATCGTATCCCGGCGGCTCGAGTCCTTTCACATGCACAGCCAGATCCTCAATTCCCAGACTCTTCGATGCAATCCTGACACCGTCGGCTAGCGTATTGCCAATATCTTCCCTCATTGCTATCAAATTCAAGAGCTTCATCGTGACCTCGTCATCTCCGAACTTTATGGGGAATGGAGACTGAATCTTTCCTAGCTCATAGGCCCTCATGGCAAATCCTATCACATTTCCTGACGATATGGTGTCGAGTCCAAGCAAATCGCAAACCTCGTTGGCCTTCGCGATCGCCTTGATGTCTGCCAGCTCACATAGACCTCCGAAAGCAAACAACGTTTCGTATTCGGGGCCCTCAACGATTGTCCCCGCATACTTTCCATCCTTGACGGAGGACATTTTTCCACAAGCGACCGGACAATTCCAGCATGCCTTGTTCTTGTCCAGTATCTCTTTGGCCATTGCAGGCGCGTTTATGTTCCCATGAGCGTCGAAAAAACCTTTCTGCCAGTAATGAGTCGGAAAGACCCCCAGGGCGTTCTGGATATTGACCATGTTCGGCGTCCCGAACTTGGTCATCGGTCCATCCTTTGGAATCCTGGCTGATACATCTCTGACCACCGCCTCGAACTTCTCCTCGTCTGCGAGATCAATCCGGCCAGTTCCGAGAAATGCGATAGCCTTGAGGTTCTTGGATCCCATGACGGCACCTGCGCCCGCTCTCCCGAGTTGTCTGTAATAATCATTGCACACGCAGGCATACCTCACCATGTTCTCTCCTGCGGGCCCGATTGTCATCACCCTCGCTTTTTCCTCGCCCACTTCCTTCCTTACAGCCTCTTCAGTTTCCATCGTGTTCTTTCCCCAGAGGCCTGAGGCATCATTGAAAGTGACGACATCATCGATAATGGAGATGTAAACTGGATGCTTCGATTTCCTTTTGATGACGATCGCATCATAGCCTGCCTTCCTGATGTGGGGGCCCAAGTGTCCTCCGGAATAGGACTCTCCCCAAATCCCAGTCAGAGGGGACTTGAAGAACGCGCCGAACCTGTTCGAGGTCGGAGCCCTCGTGCCTGTGAAGGGGCCGATCGTGATAGCAAGCAGATTCTCGGGAGAGAGAGGATCTATTCCAGCAGGAACGCCTTTCATCATCAAATAGCCGCCCAGACCCTTGCCACCGACGTATTTCTTCGCGGTTTCCTGGTCCAGTGGATCAACTCTGGTTGAGCGGTCCTCCAAATCAAGAGTCAGTATCTTGCCAGAATATCCCTTCATGTCAAACCTCTATTGCCTTGTATTTCGATGATAGTCCCTTCCCTAAATTACCTTTTGCTTCCGAGTGACCAGATACATGACTGTTTTCTCCGTTACAGTGCTCATGTCGACGAGATTTCGGACATTACTTGTGGGAAAAAGGACGTGTCGTAGTTGGGAAAGTACAGCGCATTGTAGAACCTGTCCTCAAATTGTACCTGGGCTGCAAGCTCGACGTACTCTATGCTCGTCGCCAACTCCACAGCCTTCTTCCTCACGTCCTCGTTCAATAGAGCCATCTTGGCGCCCGCCCCAGCCGCATTGCCAATTCCGATCACTCTGTCCAATGGTATTTCTGGAAAGAGCCCGATGATTCTCGCGCTCGCCGGTCTCACGTAATTGCCAAAGGCTCCGGCAAGTAGTATTGCGTCGAGTTTCGAGGAGGAGATCTTCATCCTATCCATGAGGATCGAAGTGCCAGCGTACATAGCAGCCTTTGCATACTGCATTTGAACGATATCGTTTTGCGTGATCACGATCGGCTCCTTCATCGACGTTTCATCACGAGTGGCGACAATGAATTGTGACTCGCCATCAACAATTCTAATCCTGGGTGATCCGAGTTCCTCTCTAATCCTCCCGTTTCTCTCGATCACTCCAGCTTTGAACATCTCAGAAATCGCGTCCACGACCCCGGAGCCGCACAGCCCCCTCGGCTTCAGACCGTTTATGGTCGTGTAAGAGACATCGAGTTCGTCAGAGATTGACAGATGGTCAATCGCGCCATCGGTCCCCCTCATTCCGAATGACAAATTGGCACCCTCGAAGGCCGGTCCCGCCGCACAAGATGTGCTCGCAATCCCTTCGGAATTCCCGACGGAAATCTCCCCATTTGTGCCTATGTCTATAACGAGCTTAGGATCCTCCGACTCCCACAATCTGGAAGCCAGGAGGACTGCAACGTGATCTGCTCCCACGAAACCGGCCACATTGGGTAGTGAGGATACGTAACCCTCATCACCAATGAGCACTCCAATCTCTCGAGCCTTCACCTCGAATGAATCAGAGACGACCGGAACATATGGAGACAATGCAAGTCCTATCGTATCGAGTCCGAAGAGCATGTGATGCATCGCGGTATTTCCTACGACGACTACCTCAAAAACATCTTCTCTGGATATATCAATCGAGGCGCAACAAGCATCAATCAAATCGTTCATACATTGAACGATTGAGGACTGAAGGAGGGAGTGTCCATTGCTATTCTCCATCGCGAAAGTCATCCTTGAGAGAACGTCATCCCCGTGTCCCATCTGCGGATTCATATCTGACTCGACTGCCATTTCTTTCCCCGAATCAAGGTCCATGAGATAGGCGACGACGGTAGTCGTCCCGACGTCTATAGCCACGCCGTACTTCCCTGAATTCATGTCAGAAGCAAGATGAAGGAGTTCATCGCCTCGTAGAATGGCATAAAGGTCCGTTTCCGAACGCAGGAGCTTAGGAAATGATGAAATCACAGGCAATGACGCGGTCAATCGTCCTTCATTGATTCGTCCCCCAAGGGCACTGCGCAACCGTTCAAAGTCTCCGACAGGGTAGTCCAGTGACGGTAGCTTGACCTTCACTGGAACCCTCCTGATCATTGGACTTGTTTCCACACTGACGAAGGAATTCTCAAGTATAATCTGACGAGCCCTGATGAACTCGCTTGGTATCTCGATCACGAGATCCCTCGTCACCTTCATTCTGCAAGCAAGTCTTGCCCCTCGTTCAAGGTCCTTCGGAGGAATCAATCTCCTGTCCTCTTCGGTTATCGGAGGGTCTTCAGAAGTCACAACAACACGGCATCTGCCGCAGGTCCCTCTTCCTCCACAAACGGAATCGAGGGGCGTGCCAGCTCGCTCCGCCGCTTCGGAGACCGACAGATCTGCATTGGAGGTCTCTATCAATCGTCCAGTCGGCTCAAAGCGTATTCGAGGCATACTATCATCGAAAAGTCTCAGACATAGTGACGGTATATGCTATATATCTCCGTTATCTGGCTTATTTCGTAGTTCTCAAAATGGCTATTGCCGATTACCATCTCCCTCATGAGTCTTTCCGCTTCCTTGGGATTTTCGGCGTGAATGAGAAGGATTATGCTGAACGAGCCTATCGCTGTGAAGACCTGGATAGTAGATGGATGATTCTTCAAATCGTTTATGACCTTCTCGTGATCCTCGGACGAGATTCCCGTGCTGAACTTCAGAATCGCGGAGTAGATCAAGTCGCCGAGTCGATCGTAGTAGATTAGATTGGCCTTCTGGAGTACCTTCATTTCCCTGAGCCTCTCGATTCTGTAACCGACCGACCTACTCGTCATGTCCATCTTCTCAGCTATCTTCTCGTAGGTCCACTCGGGATTGTTAGCTAGCATAATGAGCAGCTCTTTGTCTTTCGCATCCAGCTTCTCTCTAGTCATCGT
>JAJRAG010000113.1 GCA_028682925.1 Methanomassiliicoccales archaeon | reverse complement strand
TAGACTCTGAAATGCGCCCCATATTTGAATCCTGTCTTGACTATCAGGCCTTTCTTGCGCATGTCGCTGTATGCCCTCAACCTCAGTTCGAAGTCGGGCTGGATCTTGATGGCCTTCCTGACGAATCCTGCAAGATTGATCACGCGATTCGTTCCTGGCCCTCTCAACTTCATCTTCCCCAGACCCATGAGGTAGGCCGTTTCGATGAGCGATAACTGGAGCGCTTTACCAAGCTTCTTGCCAAAGAATCCGTGTCTGTATAGCGCCTCCGCCTCATCGTCATCAAGGACCATCACTCTGTCCTCAAAAAGGACCCCCTCCGTCTCCGGAACGGACCCCTCGACCGATTGCCCGCCCATCCCAGACCTCGAGGCCTTGTAATATGTTATGTCGCCCTCTTCGTCAACGATCCCCAGCAAGAGCTCCTTCCTTGTCCTTTCTGATCTCGTCATCTCCTCGAGGAAGCTCTTGATGTCGAAGATGGACCTCTCAGCCACTGCCAATACCCAATACTTTGTCTGCGACGTCGTCGGAGTACCACCGCGGGGGAACACTCGGAAGTCAAAATCACCAGTATCTGGCTTCACGACGTATCCTCTCTGCCTTAGGTCTCGATATACGATGTAGTTGATCTCGAAGCCCTCGCAAGTCGTGGCACTGAGCCTTATCATTTGCGAAAAGGTCAAAGGTTTCCGATCGTGTAGGATCTCAATCCTTCCAGTCTCCAGGAGATAACAGGCCTCGAGCATGTCAAGCTCGAGGGCGCCCCCGGACAGTGGATAGCCGTAGAATCCCTTGTTGTATATTTGGCTGGCCTCTTTCTCATCCCTAATCATGACAACATCGTCGACCAGGTCTCCGGGCATATGTCTCGGAACTCCCTCTTCGTAGTTATAGTTATTTCCCAGCACTCCCAATCCCAAACCCTCAAGGCTGCTGCTGACTGCTTCCCAGAAATCGATTTGAGTGAACTAGGGGAAAACTTCATATTCTATGTTTACAACTTGAGGTTAACTAGTCGGTGTTAATATGAACGACCTCGACGTGCTGCTGTCGATAATCGAGAACCCAACGAGGCGAAGGATACTTGAAGCACTGGTCAGGGAGCCGAACTACCCCCTCCAGTTGTCAAAAGAACTTCAACTAAGTCAGCAGGCCATCATGAAACATCTTAGGATTTTGGAGGAAAGCGAGTTCGTGAGAAGTCGTCCGGAGGAGAGTGATCGTGGAGGACCGACCAGGAAGATCTACTCTCCAACATCGGAGTTCACAATGATCGTGGATGTCGGTCCAGGCCTGTTCAATGTGGAGATTGTGACGCCTGAGGACTCGGGCATCATAGAGGACCAGATGCCGCCTTCGCTCGAGATTCAGGAGAAGATGATTGACAGAGGCTTCAAGCAGGGAATCGACAGATTGAAGGGCGACATCAGTGGCATCGATAGAGAACTCGATGAGCTACATGTCAGGAGAGCCGCCCTGATCAAGCTCAAGGAGAAGACCCTCGAGAAGGCAAGGAGATACGTCGAGACGAACTTAAGCGACAATCAGATCAGAAGGATCGTCTTCGAGTCGATCAAGAAACCTTCCATGAGTTCACAGGAACTGGGCAGAGAGCTCGGTATTCGTGACGAGATTGTGATTGATTTGCTCGAGGAAGTCGATGCAATTGGAGGGAAGAAGGATGGAAGAGAAGACTAGACTGAGGGAACTTGCGGAACAGTATCGAAAGGAGCTCGAGAAAGCCGCGAAGGAGACCGAGAAAGGTGTGATTAGGGCACTGGATGTGGCGGAGGACCTTGGGAAAAGAGTCTGCTCAATCGCTGAGAGGGAAACTAAGGTCGCTGGTGCAGAGACGAAGAAGCTCACCGTGGATGTGCTGAATGGGATTAAGAAGGAGCTCCCTGGAATACGCAAGGATTTCGAGAAGATGGAACATAGAATCAGGAAACAAATCGAGGACCTCGAAAGGGCTCTGGACAAATTGCTCTGAGAAATATTTATATATAAGCGGTTTTGTTTATAGTTATGCACCTTAGGTTGTTAACCTAAGGTTGTAATGTTTGGCAGCAATAGAGGTAGATAATATGGATAGGAACAAGTGCGAAGAAGTCAGAATTGTGTCCAGCGTATGCCGGAGCCCGTTTGCCATGTTGGATGATCTTGACAGAGTATTCGATCATCTTGGAGTCGGTCTTGAGGGTCTCTGGGTTCCATCGATTGCAGTCGGTGGGATCCGTGTCCCGATGGTCGACTTGAAGGACGAAGGGGATCATTACGTGGTAGAGGCAGAGATACCAGGCATGGCAAAGGAGAACGTCGAGATAGAACTTGGCGATGACAGCATCGAGATAAGCGCAAAGAAGGAAGAGCAAGGAGAAGAGAGAGGGGAAGGTTACATAAGGAAGGAGAGGGGGACCCTCAGCTTCTACAGGAGATTGCCCTTACCTGAGAACGTGAACAAGAACGAGATAGAGGCCAAGCTGATAGACGGCATTCTCAAGATATCGATCCCGAAAGCGGAGAAGCCGAAAGATGAAAAGAAGAAAGTGGAGATCAAATAGGAGCTCGACGTAATAGAACAATGGAAGTGAGTTGAAAGATGGATTCGTCGGAGAAGATCCTGAAGGTCGCCGAGGCAAAGTCAAAGGACGCAGGAAGAGGCATCGCCCGCGT
>JAJRAG010000112.1 GCA_028682925.1 Methanomassiliicoccales archaeon | reverse complement strand
TTTGGAAGCATCATGAATCGTGTCGGCGCGATGGGTCAGTGGACATACTATGCGCTTTGGTTTTTCAAGACCAAGATGGGAGCAAGAGACCCACTTGTCAACACGATGATCATCAACTACGAATGTAATCTCAGGTGCAAGCACTGCAGCATTGCGGCACATGCAAATGAACTTCCAAATCCCCATTCAATGCCCATTGATATCGCAGTCAGTGATATGAAGGAACGCTATGGCCAAGGTGCACGAATACTCTTCTTCGAGGGCGGAGAGCCGACACTGTGGAATGAGGACGGGAAAACTCTGCGAGACCTCATCGGAATCGGCAAGGAGATCGGGTATTTCGTCATCGGATACACTACGAATGGGACGACGGAGATAATCGAGGACAGCGACGTCGTCTCTGTCAGTCTGGACGGTCCGGAGGAAGTCCACGACGAAATCCGAGGAAAAGGCGCCTACAGGAAGATGATAGAGAATCTAGAGAAGACGGACCATCCGAACGTCTTTGCGAACATGGTTGTCACGAAGATGAACAAGGACAAGGTCAGGGAGACGGTCGAAGTCGCATCACAGAACAAGAGGATCAAAGGGATTATGCTCAACTTCCTGACACCGCCTCCGCACGAGATCGCTCTCAACATCGAGGAGAAGAATAGAGTAGTCGATCTCGCGAAGAAGTTGAAGAAGGAGGGTTACCCGATCCTCAATACAGACAAGGCTCTCAGGGACCTCTTGGATGAGGACTGGGAGCGGAAGTGCCCGGACTGGGTCTCTGCTTTCCTCCTGCCTGACGGTTCGAGGTATCTAGGATGTCCGCTCCGGCATACGAAATCCTGCAAGGAGTGCGGATTCAACGCCGTGAGGGAGTATAGGCTCATAGTCAAAGGTAACATCGAAACGATCATGCAGATGTCAGGACGGTTTGCGCTATCAACGAAAAGATGACCATGAATTGATGGATGAACACGAACTTGAAGACTTCCGGGATCGGTCTTACAAACCAGAACCTATCGTTCTTGTTATTCAAGTATCCGGCAATTTTGAACGCAAAAGGTAGGCTTAGGAAAAGCAATAAGAACGTGATGTCAAGAACCGAAAGAAGAAGAGAAAGGATGTAGATGACGATCAAAAATGCTGTTACGATCTTTGCCGCCTTCTCCAGACCGAACCTGACGCAGATGTCCTTCTCCCCAGTCTTCAAGTGATTCTCATAACCTGACATCTCATCGACTATCCTCATCATGGTAACTGAAAGACCGACAATTGTGGCTATGAGCATCATCTGGATATTGAATTCCTGGATGATGACAAAGTAGGAGAAAAAAGACATCATGAAGAATGAAACGAAAACGTCCAGCTCTCCAAATCCCCTGCCGCCAAGGTTCAGAGGCGGGGCGGTGTAGAAGAAGCTGACAAAGAATGCGACCAAGCCTAGGATAACGACGATTAAGCCAGCATAGAGAACAATCGGCACCGAAAGCAAGAGAGCGACGACCGCGAGCGCAGCCATGACGACCTTCCCCTGATTTCTTGTGATGTACCCGAGATCGAACGCGTTCCCTGACCAGTAGATTCTTCCCCCGAGTATCTCTCTCATACCCTTCTCCCAGTCCTTATCATCTGACGTGAATCTCGTCTTGTCGGCGCCGCTAACATGATCGAAATAGTCGTTCGAGAAGTTGACAAATAGGGCGAGGACGAAGACCTCCATGGCGACCAAAGCGGCTATCAAGTACTCATCCTTCAAAGTCAACGCGAAGGCGAGACCGGTCAGTGAAGCCAGCACGAACGTTAGGGTATATGTTATCCTGAAGATATTCTTAAGCCTCTCCCAGATTCCGACGCTTTCAGACATGAAACGTAGCCCCGTATCAGATTTGGGTTGACGGTGAACATACCCTTAGTCTCAATCATTACATAATGATGACTGAGAAGCAATTGGTCCTCCATGAGAGTGCAAACCACCCTCTGTGAAACGATTCCATATTTGTGGAACAATGGGAACCTCATCCAGATAAAGAAAAAAACAACATAAGTTTGACCTTCACCCATGAACTGACTTACTTTGACTTTGGAGCTTCCATTGCCTTCAGCTTCGCCAGTGATCTCGCGATCAGCAACCCTGCGATGATCGCTATCACGGTGACGATGATCGCGTAGATGAATAGGCCCATCAGAGCATCACCGGCAGCGAAGTACTGAGCGATCAGTGTCTTAATTGCCTCGTTCCAGGCGAGAGCAGCGATCAGACCGAAGGCAGCCATCATCAAAGCAGCAATGGTTTCCATAATCTGCATTTTGAGACTCGACATTGCGTTCCCCCGACGCATCCGTTGCTTTGCTCAATTCAGGAGGCGAGCAAATCATATATAAATCTTCCTTAACGATAAGCGCCTTCGCCAGCTTTCAGCAGAAGTGACACCGACGGCTAGCATCCTTTTCGGAATATCAACACGTATTCATGATCGTTCTTCGGGTAGTAAGCTGAAGGGTAGCCAAAGACGAGTCTTCCTCCCGTGCTGTAGTTTAAAATATATATGTTTACGTTAATCGTTTCGAAACCCACCTGGTTCGCCAACTGGATATAGTCAGAATGGATCGGACACTTCGCATTCTTCTTGAAGAGATCCTGAGTATTGATGACCGCGTACCCTCCGGGTTTCAGGACCGAGATCATTCCCGCAAACGCGGTCTCCATTCCGGAGAGGAAAACGTCATAGTCGTGGACGTTCCCTAATTGACCAGGATCGTCATGGTTGTAGTCCACGACATCAAAATAGGGAGGAGACGTGACGACGAGATCGATGGAACCCTTGGGTATCTCCTTCATCAGATCTCTGCAGTCTCCATTCAATACCATCTGTATCGTCCTGTCTTCTTGGTCTCCATCTTCGATACTCGTCAGTCTCTTAAATGTGAGATCTGTCGAGTGAGGGTTTATGTCGACCCCAATGCTATTCCTTTCAAGCTTCATTGCGACGACATTGGTAGTTCCAGATCCGCAAAAAGGGTCGAGGATCGTTTCGCCTTTGTGTGAGAACAGGCGGATGTACTTTTCGGGTAGCTCGGGGACGAATCTTGCGGGGTGCGAATCCTTCCAGACTTGTCTCCTCCGAACGTTGAGGACTGTTGATCCAAGCTCGTATGTCTCCTTGCGACTCAAGCAGTTCATGCGGCCCTCCTTGCACGTACAGGTTCTTGTGGTCGGGAGCCACGCGAATTCCATCTCTCTAATCACTGGCATCTGATACCTTCGCATCTAATGCAAAACGAAGTCAAAACCCTTTCTAGTGCACTTGCGGTGGCATTCTACGTTTCTCCTGCACGTTGTCGCAATACGATAAGCGGGGACAGAACCGATAGCCAACGGAATGCGTAGTCAAAGTGATGAAAATCACAAATTGGTCCACGATTTCAACGCATTGTTTTCAGAAGATACAAATAGGCGTATTCTTATGCCCCTCGCTATGTGTTGCCATAGCAAGGCAACTTTTGTCAAGGTAGGTTGAGCCGATGCAGATAACCGAAAACGCAAGAACGACTACGGGCACGCGGACGCGTGTCTCTGACGTCAGCCCGCTTAGCGGGATGTGTCCACTGTGTATAGAAGAGTGCCCAATGCTGTGCGAAGTAGGGAAATCAGCATTCCGCGGTCGAGAAGTACTATATCCAAGCCCAGAGTACTACGGTGTCAGCACTGCCGCGTCGAACAAGGACTTTTTCCTCGATTGGTCACATTTCCAGATCCTTTCCGATCTTCTCGGAGCGTGGGGAATCGAACCGAATCCTGATAAGGCCTTCTTTGAGAATGTGGACATAGGCACGTCCGTCGCCACACGATCGAAGAGACCGATCAAGCTCAGAGTGCCTTTGATATTGGCTGGTCTGGGCTCTACGGCTGTGGCGAAGCGGAACTGGGACGGCCTTGCCAAAGGATCAGCGCTTTCTGGCACTATCCAGGTGATAGGTGAGAACGTATGCGGGATGGATCCAGAGGCGAGCTATTCGAACGGCAAAGTAAGAAAATCGCCTGATCTCGAATGGAGAATAGAGACATACCGGGAATTTTGGGATGGGAAACATGGCAACATTGCCGTGCAGACAAATGTGGAGGACCAGAGAGCGGCGGTCGACGACTACGCCATGTCAAAGCTAGAGGTCGATATCATCGAGCGCAAGTGGGGGCAGGGAGCGAAATCGATAGGTGGAGAGGTCAGACTCGACTCAATTGAACGAGCCATGGAATTAAAGAGACGGGGGTATATGGTGCTTCCAGATCCTGAAGATAGGATTGTCCAGGAGGAATTCAGATCTGGTTCGTTCAAGACATTCGAGAGGCACAGCCGTGTGGGCTTCCCGAACGAGAAGTCATTCGTTGAGGATGTCGAGTCTTTGAGGGAGAGGGGAGCCAAGTATGTGTTCCTCAAGACTGGTGCCTACAAGCCTGCAGTCGTGGCGTTCACGATGAGAGCGGCATCTGAAGCCAAGATCGACCTATTGACACTCGACGGTGCCGGAGGTGGAACAGGAATGAGCCCCGTTCCGATGATGAACGAATCGAGCACTCCGACGATACACCTCGAGGCGCAGGTTCTCAAGTGCCTCAAGATATTGAAGAAACAGGGGAGCTTCATCCCTGACATTGCAATGGCCGGTGGATTCGTGAACGAGACTCAGATCTTCAAATCCATGGCTATGAGCAATCTGGGTGAGGGACCGGCGATAAGGGCTATCGCGATGGCACGCGCTCCGCTCCTTGCCGTTATGAAATCGAGCTATTTCACTGAGCTTTCGAAAGCGAATAGGCTCCCGAAGGGTTTTGCAGATGAGTACGGCACTGACCCCACTAAGTTCTTCATCCAGGCCCAGGAGCTTGGACGCATGCATCCAGGCCGTGAGATCGGCGGGGACATTCCGTGGGGTGCGATTGGACTGTATACGTACTTTGTCGACCGCCTAGGGGAAGGATTGAAACAGCTCATGGCAGGTTCAAGGAAATTCAAGCTTACATACCTTGATCGGAGCGATATCGTATCATTGAGCGAACATGCCCGTAAGGTCACCGGAATCGAGATGATGGAGGAATTGGCAGACCGTGTGATTCCGTCGATCCTGCAGGCTAAAGACCAAGGCCTTGCCGGGGAAGCGATCATTTCGCCGACTCACTCCACCAGCAAGCCTGGTATCAGTAAGAGCAGGAGATGAGGAAAAGGCGAATCTCTCCAAATCGAAGAAGCATGACATGCGATTGAGCACGTATGCTGGAGCTGTTGCCATCTCTCGCCTTTCTTCTCGGTGTGGTATGATCAAATCCTTTCACCAAAGATCCACATGAACTAATGTCGAAAGGCTTGACTTGAATCAAGGGTTATCCCATTCCTCACCCGACGAATCGCTCTGTCCAAAAGGATTAATACGAAAAATCGCATTAACAACAACCACCGTGTCAGTGCGCGGATTTACGCATGAGAAGCATTGCTTTTCGTGGAAGAGGAGGGAAAACGGCGAGATTCGGGCAGGCGTTCCTACCTCGAAAGAACCTGTCGACGAGCTGTTCTCTACTGTGTTGTTCTTGAGGCAAATAGAATGAACTCAGCCCATTGCATCTCGGAGTGATTTTGTGGATCTGTTCGAAGCTATCAAGGTCAGAAAGAGCGTGAGGAGATTCAAACGAGATTCGGTCCCTGAAGAATCGCTGAAGAGGATTTTGAACGCGGCCAGAATGGCTCCGACCGCTGAGAACTACCAGCCCTGGAAGATCGTGGTCGTGACCGATGAGGATACGAAACGGAAACTCGTACCGGCGTGCAACAACCAGCGATTCGTTGCAGAAGCACCAATCATTCTGGTGGCTTGTGGCTTGCCTGACGAAGCATATCCTATTATGGGCGGTTACATGAACAGTTATCCTGTCGATGTCGCAATCGTGGTCGATCATGTTATGCTCGCTGCGGCTGCCGAGGGACTTGGAACCTGCTGGATCGGCTCTTTCAAAGAGGAGAGGATTTCAGAGGCGATCGGTGCGCCTCCTGAAGCGAAGGTCGTTGCACTCACTCCGCTTGGATATCCAGCGGAGGAAGCCGAGCGGACCGATAGGAAGAACCTCACCGAACTCGTCTCCTACAATAGATATTGAATTCCAAGCCACGCAGAGGATGCCAGTGGAGGCGAATGATGTCGTTTCATGCAATAGAAAGCTTCCGATGATGTTTTATCCATGGAGTTCTAATGTGATTTGTCAATGCCACGGTCCTCAACTGCGATACAGCGCAGAATCCCCATCGTATCGCCCAATCTGCCGAGGATCGAACCCTAACATATGCGGGGAAGGAATTAACTCAAATAAGTATATGAATTATGACAATGGAGTTGTGACATGTCCGAGATGGTAGAGAAAACCAGTGACAGTATCAAGATAGACAGGACCCTCGATGCGATTGGACTGTATTGTCCGGTTCCAATACTGAAGACGAGGGAGGAGATTGAGGAGCTGTCGAAGGGGCAGGTGTTGGAAGTATTGGCTGATGATCCCGCAGCAGAGGAGGATATCGAAAGATGGGCTAAGAGGACCGGGAATGAAGTACTTAGAGTGGAGAAGAAAGACGCGATGCTTCGAATATTGGTGAGAAAGGGTTAGGAGGGTTTGAATTGGCTGAGAGGAAGAAGATACTATACATCCAGACATCGGGAACAGACCATCCGGAGCGGCTATATGCCCCATTCATACTTGGAACGACCGCGGCCGCGATGGACATTGACGCAACGGTGTACTTCGTGATAAAAGGAGTGACTGGTGTGAAGAATGGTGAGGCGGAGAAGATCAAGATTGGAGCTTTTCCCTCCCTCAAAGATGTGATGGACCAAGCAAACAAGGCGGGTGTGAAGATGTTCGTGTGCGAGCAGAGTACCCAGCTTCTGGGGATGTCCAAAGGGGACTTCGTGAGCTACGCGAAGGTCGTGGGGGCTGCCACGCTGAACGATCTGGCGCTTGAGGCGGACGCGATAATCTCATTCTAGTTGGGATCGAATTGAAGATAGTCTACATGGACTACGCCAGCTCCTCCCCTGTGGATCCCAGGGTCTCACAGGCGATGCTTCCTTACTTCACTGAGAGTATTGGAAACCCTTCTAGCATACATCAGATCGGTGCGGAGGCAAGGGAGGCCATCGAAGTTGCCAGACGACAAGTCGCTGGGCTCATAAAGGCCGAAAAGCCTCAGGAAGTCATTTTCACCTCTGGGGCGACGGAATCCACAAACATGGCGCTGAAGGGTGTTCTGCGTAGGAACTCCGACAAAGGTAAACATATGGTGACCACGACAATCGAACACATGTCAGTTCTCAATACTGCAAAATATCTGACAACCGGTGGGTTTGATGTGACTTTTGTGCCAGTCGACTCATATGGATATGTCGACCCTCAAAGAATCGCAGAGGCTATGAAAAAGGAGACAACGCTAGTCTCGGTCACTTACGC
>JAJRAG010000111.1 GCA_028682925.1 Methanomassiliicoccales archaeon | reverse complement strand
GTGGCTTTGGCGATCATAAGTCCACGCGAGAGGTAATCGAATTCGACGGTTCGTCTCTGTGGACTCACCCTCAGCAGCGGAGATTGATCCCAGGAGCGAGGAGAATGTCTGAAGTGCCAATTCCCAAAGAGAAGTGGACAGGGAAAATCGGAATTGCGGTATTAGGATCGTCATTTGAGGATGGAGGCACCAGGAAGAGCAGACTACTGATTGGCGGTCAAACAGGAATGCCTTTTCTTTCATATGAAGGGGCGACGCCGAACAGACCTCTGTTCGCGGGAGAAGTCTTGGACACAATCAAGGACTACCCTGAGCTTGCCAAGAAACCCTTTGGAGATGCCTTAGAAGACCCGGCGAGGTGGGCAAGGGTCTGGGTCGAGCAATTCGGTGCGGACGTTGTTTGCCTCAAACTCCTGTCTACGAATCCAGAAGAGGAGAACAAGTCCTCCGAGGAGGCCGCCGCGACGGTCAGGAGGGTACTCGAGACCGTCAGCGTCCCGATAATAGTGTACGGCTGCGGGAATGTGGAAAAGGATGCGAGAACAATGGAGGCAGTCAGCAATGTCGGTGCCGGGGAAAGACTGATACTGGCACAGGCAGAGGAGAACGCATATGAATCCATCTCGAAGGCGGCAATTGCCAATGACCATTTGGTGGTGGCGTTCTCGAATCTGGACATCAATCTGGCAAAGCAGATGAACATTCTTCTTACTGATTTCGGGGTCAAGAAAGAGAATATACTCATGGATCCATTGCAGGCGAGCCTTGAGACGGGTTTGGAATACTCATATTCGGTTAACGAACGCATCAGACTTGCAGCCCTAACAGGTGACTCGATGCTCCAAATCCCCATGATCTGCGACATTACAGCGGCCTGGAAGTCAAGGGAGGCTACGGAAGAGAACGAGAAGTACGGGATCACGGAGAAGAGGGCGACTTGGTGGGAGGCAGCGACCGGGCTTGCGGCCCTTTTATCGGGAGCGAGCATGCTCATTGTCAGGAGCCCTGAGACCGTGAGAATTCTGAACCGTGCATTGGACGACCTGATGGAGGAAGGATGAAATGCCGACCGCCATCGAGATTTTCAAACTCTTGCCGAAGAAGAATTGCGGGGAGTGCGACTACCCGACATGTCTCGCATTCGCAATGCAACTAGCGAACCAGAAAGTGAAGGTGGAAGCTTGCCCCCATATTTCAGAGCAGGCAAAGGCATCCCTCGCTGTTTCTGCATCCGCACCTATCAGACTATTAAGAATTGGCGTCGGCGAGAGCAGAGTTGAAATCGGAGATGAAACGGAGATCTATCGACATGAGAAGAAGTTCTTCCACCAGACCTGCTACGCGGTCGTGCTGTCCGACACACTATCCACTCAGGAACGACGGGAAGGGTTGGAGAGAGTGAACGGACTCAGATTCGAGCGCATCGGACAGATCATGAAGATGGACATGATTGGAATAAGGAACGACTCCGGCAATTTGGAGAAGTTTGCGACAGCAGTTGAAGAGGTTTCGTCTTCCACCGATCTACCCATGGTGCTGTTCGCGAGTGACCCCCAGATGATGAGAGCAGCCGTCGCCAGAGTCGCTGGAAGGTCGCCACTCTTGCACGCCGCCACCGCGGCGAACCATAATGCCATGGCAATGGTCGCGAAGGAAACGAAATGCCCACTGGTCGTGCGAGAAGACCGGGGCCTCGATATGCTCGCGGATCTGGTCCAGAAGGTAAAGGCCATTGGCGTTGAGGACATCGTTCTCGATTTTGGACCGAGATCATTGAAGGATCTTCTGGAGAACAGCACTATCGTCAGGAAGGTCGCCGTGAAGAAGACGTTCAGAGGACTTGGCTTTCCGATAATGGTCAATGCCGGTGCTGGTGAGAGGGCAATTCTCATGGCGATGATATCCACGATGAAATACGGAGGCATTGTAGCATTCGACGAAATCGACCCTGCAGAGGCTTTGCCTCTTTTCGTATTAAGGCAGAGTATCTACACCGACCCCCAGGTCCCAATTCAGGTCAAACCGGATCTCTATCCGATCAACAATCCCGATGAAAGATCGCCTGTCGTATTCACGACGAACTTCTCGCTCACTTACTTCACAGTCATGGGAGATATCGAAAAAAGCAAGATGCCTGCCTGGCTTCAAGTCGTCGACACTGAAGGACTATCGGTCATGACCGCCTATGCAGCAGGGAAACTGACCCCAGATACAGTGGCGAAAGCTCTGGAGTCTTCGGGAGCGAAGGACAAGTCGAAGAGGGGCGATATCATCATACCAGGAATGGTCTCAAGGATGAGCGCAAAGCTCCAGGAGATCACTGGCTTGAAGGTAATAGTCGGACCAAAGGAATCCAGCGCGCTTCCGAAATTCATGAAGAACCTATAGGCATATAGCCATCGTCTGAGACCTGGCACAAATGAAGAGAATACCTCGCCGGGTTTGGTGGAGGTTGACTGCATATGATCCATAGTCACGACAAGAGCAATCTGAAGGTAACCTCCCATTGCACTCTGAGAATTCGATGGTCATTTCAAAGTCCGCCATCGATCGGTTCATGGGTCATCGTCGAGACCGTATTTCTTCCTCAAACCGCTTGAGACTGCGACCAATGCCTCAAGAATCCTTGCACTGAGAGGTACCTCGACAGTGCCGAGGCCGCATTCGGGAGTGATGATCGAACTCCTCAATAGGCCGTCCCTGTCTATCCCTTTCTCAATAAGCATTTCGAACGACTGCTCGGCACGCCTTATCAGCGAGCCAACGCTCTCTCCTTTCATTCCGTCTTCGTTGTTCGGGATGATGCCCCAGGCTAGGGCACCTCCTCGCGTTATGAAACGCTCGACCTCGTCCGGATAGAGTGCTATCGTGTATGCGTAATTGTACGCATCGAAAGACAGGATATCAATGTCGGTCATCATGAGCCTCGGCCAGTCAGTGTTTCCACAGCAATGGATCGCCTTCCAACTATCTAATCCGGAGAGGACTTCATTGAACCATCTTGCTGCGTTCTCCCATGAGATGCTGGCGAATGGCGTGCCCAGGAGGGAAAGACTAGGTTCATCAAGAAACATGATTGTGTTGCGGCACTTGGATCTCAGAACTCTCTCCTGCCAGCGGGCCATCATGTTGAGGTTCTTGCGGATTATCTCACCGTAGGTCTCGTCATAGATCGCAGGTCTTCCATCAAGATCGAATATCTGCATTCCGGTGCTAATTGGCCCAGTCACCTGGCCCTTCAAGGCTTTCGACTCGGTCGGATAATTGCGGGAGATGAACTCATAGAAGCCGCTGAAACTATCCTTAGGGTATGCGAAGTCATCAATCGTGTCTGAGAGGACGCTTGTGTAGAACTTCTCTGGATCGTAGTCGTGCAGATCGACCGTGATTCTCTTCTTGAGCCCATCTATCCTGATCCCAGGTAGATGTGTGGAATACTGCGCATACATGTTCTCGCTGAAGCCCCTAGCTGGCAGCTGAGGCCAGAACGGCACCAGTCCACTCTGACGCAGGATGAGGTCCACAGCTTCCTTTGGATCCGTATGGGGAAGAGACCCAATACAAGTCGGCAAACAGTTCCAATGCATCGCAATCCAGATTTTCGCCCCACCATAATAAACCTTCCTCGAATTCGGAACCGGCAAAGATCACGCCGATTGCTGGAGAAACGCGGACTTCAACCGAGTAGCAACTCCCGAACCGTCGGGAATTGACCTATATCGGTATGCGGCAGGAAGAGAGATGAAGAGAACTCTTCGAAAAAGGCCTGCGTGGTGCTGAGTTCTACGTATGTCATCGCATCGTAGATCGCTCTGGCCTCAACTCTTTTCTTGGCAGAGAGTAGAGTGAGACGAGCTCCTGCCAAAGCCCCGTTGCCGATGAAGAAGAATCGCTCGAAAGGGAGGTCTGGAAGCAACCCAATTACGATCGCCCTCTCCGTGTCGATTGAATTGCCGAATCCTCCAGCAATGAATATCTTCTGTACATCCTGGAAATCTAGCTTAAGGTTCTTCAATAGAACGCAGCAAGCAGCGTAGACCGCTCCTTTGGTCCTGATTATGTTCGCAATGTCGTCGTCGGTGATCACAATGTCACGGCCTTCACCCGGCGTTTCTTTGGCGGTCTCTTCGGACCATGCGACGACATATTCCAAACCATTCCCACCCTTCCTTATCCTCGAACTGGGGAGATCTTGGATGCGGCCTTTCTTGTTGACAATTCCTCGCAAGAACATCTCGGCCAGGAGATCAATTAGACCAGAACCGCAGATACCTCTGGCTTTCGCATCGCCGATGGTCGTATACCTGACTTCATGATTGTCGAGTATTCGGACCCGCTCGATGGCTCCGATCATTGCCCTCATTCCAGATGCTACCTCCCCTCCTTCAAAAGCTGGGCCAGCTGAACATGAGCAGGATACCATCCATTCATTGTTGCCGAGGACAATCTCCCCGTTGGTTCCCACGTCGATAAGAATCGCGAGATCGGATTGCATGCACATCTCTGACGCGATCAAGTCTGCGGTGATATCTCCACCGACGTAGCTTGCCCTTCCGGGAATACAATAGACTGGCGCATCGGGAAGGACGTCAATGCCGATATCCTTCGCCCTGACGATCGGCGGGATATTCACCGCAGAGACATAAGGCTCGTATCTGATGTTGCTCGGGTCAAGTCTCAGCAGAAGATGTATCATCGTCGTGTTTCCAGCGATCGACACACTTGTGATGTCGTGTCGACGAATGTTCCTACCCGAATTGGAATCGTTCCCGAAGACTTCGCACGCCTTGGAGATCAGGTCGTTGACGGTCCCGACTATCAAGTCTCTCAGTCTGTCCAGACCGCCCTCCTCTGCATAGGTTATTCTGGCAAGGATGTCCTCGCCGCACGATATCTGCCGATTGTAGTCAGAGCTCTGAGCGACGACTCGTCCATCACTTAGATCTATGAGCGAGAGAACCACGGTCGTCGTCCCGATGTCGAGTGCTATCCCAAAATTGGGGGAGGAGATGCTTCCAGGCTTTATGTCAATAAGGGTTCTCGGCAAGGAGCTGTTGTCCAAGATCGCGTTCACTCTCCAACCATTCTTCCTCGCCTCTGTGGGAAGCGCCCTCAGCGGTCTAAGAGAGCTTCTCAACTCCCCGGGCGAAAGACCCAAGGCCCGACGAACCCTCTCCATGTCGCCCAGGTTGTCTTCGAGAGTTGGTGGAGGAAGTTCCAGGTAGTGTGATGTAGAGAGCGGAGAGAGCTCTCCTACTTCACCTGAAGTGTATGTCTTGAGGATCTGATGTAGTGTGATCAGGGATTCCTCTGGAACGGAGATCTCGACGTCGCCAATAATCCTGGCCTTGCAGGCAAGACGATGACCTTCTTGCCATTCCCCCTCCTCGATAGATAAAGAACGCTCGGAATCGACAG
>JAJRAG010000110.1 GCA_028682925.1 Methanomassiliicoccales archaeon | reverse complement strand
TGATCTCATCCGGAATCGTGGCCGAGAAAAGGTAGGTGTTCCGCTCCTTCGGCAGTTGCTTCATTATATACTCTATGTCCTCTATGAAACCCATGTCGAGCATTCTATCTGCCTCGTCGAGAACGAGGAAGCGGACTCTGCTGAGGTCCAGGGTCTTGCGCTTGATGTGATCTATCACTCTACCAGGCGTCCCAGCGATGAGATCTACGCCTCTCTTCAAAGCTTCGAACTGAACAGATATTGCCTGCCCACCGTACACAGGTATGGTCTTGATGTCAAGGTGAGATGCCAACCTCTTCGTCTCCTCGGAGACCTGAACAGCCAATTCGCGAGTGGGCACGAGAACTAGAGCGGTCGGCTTCATTCCATGTTGAATCTTCTGGATAATCGGGATGGCGAACGCGGCTGTCTTTCCTGTTCCTGTCTGTGCCTGTGCTATGACATCCCTCCCCTTCATCATCAATGGGATCGCGGCCAGTTGGACAGGAGTGGGTTCGCTGAACCCCATCTCCTCGATCGATTTCATTATTCGAGGGTCTATATTCAGTGATCCGAAATCATCGTTCATGTACTATCACGCAGACAGAAGCCGATAACACTCAGATTCTAAAACATTTGCCCTGATCGGAGAATTCAGTGGACGCGTCCGACTGGACTGACACATGAAACAAAGTTTATATGAAACAAGGACGTTGAGAGGAGAGAATCCATGCGGGCGTGGTGTAGACTGGTTATCACTTAAGCTTGCCAAGCTTAAAACTCGGGTTCAAATCCCGACGCCCGCACTTCTGACGGTTCTGACATTGAACGCCCAAGGTATGTCATGTCACCCAGAAGGAATTTCCAAGATAGAATCCTACAAACCCAGCGATGAACGACACCAACAGGGCCAGTGTAGTCCGTATCACAAAACCTTTGAGATCGGAAGGCACCGTTCTATTTCCGATCCTAGATCGGTAAATGACCTCCTCCCACGACAGAATTACAGGGACAGTCATGAAGAAGAATGAAACCATCTGTCCGTACATCACGTTCGATCCTCCGAGCAGAGTAAGGAGGAACAACAAGAGGACAGAGTACTTGATTCTCAGGCCAACAAGACTGGTCTTGTCATTGGATTCCTTCGGCGCCAGGCTCCAGAGGAGGATGACTTCGACAACTACCAAGGCATACAAGGGCACATACTCCCAGTACCACAAGGAGCCTGGATTCTGCGGAGTGGACAGATATACGAAACCGATCGCTGCGGCGACGACGATACACATTATGAACGGGAAGGAACGAATCGAGCTGCGTACCATCTCGGACAATTGGTATATAGTCAGTCCGAGGAAGCAGATGCCGACAAATAGCTCGGGGGAAGGACCGTGCCACTCATAGTGCTCCCCGTATTGCAGCGCTATGAATGCTAGTGAAGTCAAAGCGAATATCGGTATCAGCCACGGCCTCCGCGACACTTTCCCACCAGACGCTATCTCGTTTCAATACCTCTTGCGACAGCAATAAGATTTCGTCTAGGTATTCGTCGAGGCAAGTGGTAAAGATGCGCTTTTCTATTTTATCGAAATCAAGAAAAGAATGTTTGAGGGTTTTGACGGCAGAAGGGGGGAGTTGAAACGTATCTGCTTGAAAAAGGTGTCCGAAAGTACCCTATACAACGAAGGACTAGTTCTATCAGGGAAGCCAATGAAGAACGATAGTGCGGTTGCATTCCTCATCATAATAGTGACAGCGTTTGTGGTGATGGCAGTCATGACCTTCTCGCCATTAGAACCTCTGCTGGAGCGTTCCATTCTGGATGCTGATGAGATACCAGGCGATTGGAAGCTGGATCCAAGCAGAAGCGACGATGCAAGCAGAACCTTCTATATCGGGCAGATCCCAGACGCCTCCCTTGCGGCAATCTGGCTGAATCTGATCCAGTATGACAACTCCACAGCTGCTCATCAAGAATTCGCATTTAGAGAATCGTACTATTCTTACTTCATTTCTCAGAGGCCAGAACTAGGAGACGAGTGCTTCTTGATGTCTGCCAATTCATCTTCGAAGGAGTTTAGGGAAATCTACTGCAGGGTGGGAGACATTCTGATCTTTAGCCAAATATCGTTCATTCAGGAATATTACCTGACTGAAGAATGGATATTTGAACTGATTCAATTGCAGATTGACAAGGTCCAGAAGTCGATGAACATCGAGAACATCTTGATTCCACTTCCTTATCATTCTCCTAGTTATTGAAATCAGAAAAAAAAAGTCTGGATATGCTCAGGTTCAAATCCCGGCGGCCGTAATCCAAAGCTATTTGAATCGTGAACAATAATGATTGATTTGGGACGTTGGAATGAAGTGCCCGAGCTGCGGTTGGGAGGGGAAAGAGTCAGAACTCATCGAGGAACCCTCCAAACTTGATCCGACAGACCAATTCTATATCCTAAAGTGGTATATGGGTACGACCAGGAGAATCTATCTATGTCCTCGGTGCAGAACACCTCTTCAAACGGCCAGGTTTCTATACGGTATACAACACGAGAGAAAGGACCTCTCGGACTACCCTTTCCCCCCTTCTGACGGTCTTGATACATAGGGCACACACAGAATAAGAAGAATGGAATAGTTTAGGTCTATCTTTCATACCTTAGAACAGGTGCTTTGCATCGATGTCGGTACAAATCGATATCTTGCCAGTCGTTTTCGTGGGTACAAATCCCGTCCGGTTCCCTATTCTCTAAATCGATAATAGTGCCAGTTCTGACGGCGGAGGGGGAGACAATGAAGAGAGAAGGAGAAGGATTCCTAAGGGTTTATTCTCTCCTCCAGACTCGGGCCGATCAGGATGGTCTCCCTATCCAACGAGCCCGAGGCGTACGATTGGATCTTGATCATCATGCCCTCGCGGATCCAGATCTCAAATGGGATTCCCCGAGAAACAAAGTATCATGTTCATGC
>JAJRAG010000015.1 GCA_028682925.1 Methanomassiliicoccales archaeon | reverse complement strand
GACAATTTCGTTGTACCACTCGCTGAAGTTATCCTCTTTCTTCATTTCTAGACACCTTTCGGCTAAGGGATTTGAGTATGAGCGACGTTTCTATAAATGTTTCCAGCGAATGGCCCGGGAGGCTGCGGTAGACGCACTAGATCGCCCTGGCGATCGCTGGTGCAACAGATATCCCCGAGGCCTCGCTCTCGATCGTGTTGGTCGATATCACCTTGTCGCAGCATTTCCTCAATCGGTCTAGCGCACCCATTGTGAACAATCCGTGCGTGCAAGCGGCTATGACTCGCTTAGCCCCAAGCGACCTCAGTTGCATCGTCGCTGCTTCGATCGTACCACCGGTAGAGATTATGTCGTCCACGATTAGGACGTTCCTCCCTTTGACGTCGAGCCTCTTCGGAGCGATCTTCACTTCTGTCCCGCTGAGCCTGGTCTTCACGAGATGGTCCCAGTCCGAGCCAAGTATCTCGGCGACCTCCCTCGCCCTCTCAGCCGCGCCCTTGTCTGGAGCGAGGACAAGATCGATCCCGCCATTGGTGAAGAACGAACCTATGCATTTGGTGGCGTGCACGTTCACGCCCTTCGCTCTCTTGAACCAATCCAACACCCCGTCCGTATGGATGTCGACGGTGACGACCTTGTCCGCCTTCATCTCGATGTGCTCTGCCATGACCTGGGCGCTCACTGCCTCCCCCACGTTGAAAAGCTTGTCCTGCCGCGCATATCCGAAGTAAGGTATCACATTGGTTATGTTTTCAGATCCCAATCTCCACGCAGCGTCCTGTAGAAGCAACAGTTCGACGAGCATGTCGTCAGGATGGGTGTTCTGGACGATGACGACCTCCTTGTCAAGCTTCTCAGTCTCGAGCCTGATGTAGGACTCACCATCCGGGAAACGATTTGAGGTCGCCTGAAGGAGTCCGACTCCCAGCTCCTTCGCCAAATCCTCGGCCAATCTTCTCGACGAGGATCCGCCGACAACGATCATCCCGACGGAATCGCACTCCGGCATTTTATATCTACTGTGAGAGGACCACACATCACCTTGAGGGCACTGAAAGAACACGATTCCACATCACCTTCAGAGGCACCTATTCGGAAACATTCTTATTCTCTCCTCATGATATGGTCGTGGATGGGATACAGATGGATTCGGATTCTGCCGTAGATCACGTTGAGAGCCACGGTACTCCGAAGTCAAACAAGTACCCGGACATGGACTGCGTCGGAATCATCTATGGCAACGTCGGCACGACCGCCTTCAATTTTCGCGTGGCCGGCAACATTGAAAAGATGGAATACGTTCAAATCGAGCACGATACGGACGGATGGGTCCTCGGTCTAGTCACTGAGATGGAGCGCAAAACCGATCTCTCGTTGGAGAGAGCAAAGCTAATCTCTGATGGCGAGGAGGTGTCGATCGAAGAGAAGGTCACTGCCACGGTGGACCTAATCGGTTTCAGAGACGATAGGAACCTCCTTCAGGTACCCAGGACGCCTTTCAAGGCAGGGGATCTGGTCTACAAAGGGAGCGACACACTCATCAAGAACGTCATCGGACTGAAGGAGAACACCGATACTGGAGCATACATTGGCCTTTTGCTCGGTCATGACATCCGCGTAGAGGTCGACATCAATGCGATGGTCCAGAAACATGTCAGCATTCTTGCGAAGACGGGGGGAGGGAAGAGCTTCCTCTGCGGAGGTCTGGTCGAGGAATTCATGAAGCACGATGTGACGGTGCTCGTGGTCGACCCTCATGGTGAGTACGGTTCGATGAGGGAGAAAGGTCCTGCCGTTCACTCGTCCCGAAACTTCAAGGTCTCACCGAGAGGCTACTCAGAGAAGATCATTGAGTTCGCGACCGATACCAACATCAACAAGAAGGCTCAGCCACTTAAGTTCACACTCTCGAATCTTGAGGCAAGAGAGCTGCTGAGTCTCACCAATATCAAGAATGTGAGGACGTATCTGACTTCTCTGCGCAAGGCGATAGAGAGCGTCAGGGGAGTGAAGAAGGAGTATTCGTTGAAGGACATAATCCATATTCTGGAAGCTGATGAGGAGACCCAGAGCGCAGCGCTCATCGCCGAGCTCGAGTACCTCAACGAGGTCAATATCTTCGCCTCCAAAGGAACGCGGATCGATGAGATCGTCGTGAAAGGAAAGACGACGATAATCAACCTCAAAGGCACTCCTCCCGATATCCAGGAGCTCATAGTGAACAGGATTTGCACCGCACTTTTCGAGTTGAGAAAGATTGGCAAGGTCCCCCCGATGATGCTGGTCGTTGAGGAGGCACACAACTACTGCCCACAGCAAGGGCTCGCGGCCTCCAGCAAGATATTCAGGACGATCGCCTCTGAGGGTAGGAAGTTCGGGCTTGGGCTGACAATAATAAGCCAGAGGGCCGCCAAGATCGACAAGAACGTACTAAGTCAGTGCAACACCCAGATGATCCTCAAGGTGACGAACCCGAACGATCTAAAGGCGATCGCATCATCCGTGGAAGGACTTACAACGAGCGTCGCGGATGAAATCCAGAGGCTTCCAATTGGTGTCGCTCTCGTCATCGGCGGGAACATCCAGATGCCGCTTTTTGTCGAAGTGAGGTCGAGAGAGACTAAACATGGTGGCGAGAGCGTTGAGATCGTCCCTTCCAAGAGGATGTGAGATGGAAGACAGGATTTCTGAAGAGAGATTGGACAAGTATCTGGAGATCACAAGAAAAGCGCTCGCGAAGCTGAGAATCTCCTGTCCTCCGAGGTCGTTCGGTAAACGAATGGCGGACGATTTCCTTCATATGGCGGTCTCGTATTTCGAGGACGCCGAGCATTTCAAACAGAAAGGCAAATTCGTCGATGCTTTCGCAAGCGTCAATTACGCACACGGGTGGCTTGACTGCGGCGCTAGGTTGGGTCTATTCGACGTCGGAGAAGATGACGAAATCTTCACTCTTTACGAATGAGAAATCGCTCGGCACGGTCGGAGTCTCAACTTCTGGTTTCTATGACTCTCGGACCTTTCCCATCGACGCGGACTCTGTAGGTCGATCCGTATCTCACCAGAACCCTTTCCAGCTCATCAGTATCTCCCGAGGCGAAGACCGAGTTTCCAAGCATCACCATGCTCGATGGACCGAGATGCTCAATGTCCGTCAGCACCTCTTCGACCCGGCGAGTTGCGAGGCCAGTTCTCATTGCGAACTCCCTGGACAATCTGAAGAAATTCGCCAGAGTCGGGCTCGTCACAAGACTAGCGACGCATTCCTTTCCAATGAGATTTATCCTCTCCCTAAGATCTGGGTTCAAGAGAATGGTCGGGGTGGATATCGGAGGACCTACCGTGGCGAGCACTAGCTCAATGTCTCCCTTCATCCTTTCGACGCGTCCATAGGGTGGAACGCCCTCGATTCTCCGGAACGTAACTCCTCCTCTAGAGAGAGCGGCCACGTCTCCCAGACCTGTCCGATGCAGGACCTCGGCCTCGTGCGCCGCCTCTAGCGCAGTTTGGAAAGGTTCCTCAAGAATCTCCGTCGTTGCCAGCGCTGCCGACAGCGCCCCGGCCGCGCTCATTCCAAAGCCTTGGCCCATTGGAAGATCAAGTACCGTTTCGACGCTCAGATTCATATCCCTTCCAAATGTCATCTGGGCAAGGGTCTGCTTTGTGACGGGGGCATCGCTCTTCTCTCCATTTATGTACACCTCGATATCCCCGGTCCCCTTGTTCGAGACCACCGTGCTTGTTGCTCCCAAGCTTATGCATATACCCGCCCCCCTCGAACCTGAGCGCAGTAGCTCCTCGTGATCGCATATCTGAAAGAAGCCCGTGATGTGGCCGGGGCTGAAAGCGGTCGCCCTCATTTCGCGACCCTCGCCAACTCGTCAAGAACGGCGTCAGCTACCTGCCTCTTCGTCCCCGACGCGGTGCTCTTACCTTTCTTGGAGACCATTACGACTTTCGTCTCGTGCTGCTTGACATCAATGAGATCGTTCGCGACGACCATATCCAGTCCTATCGCCTTCAATCGGGACCTCGCTCTCCTCTCGAGCTCCTTCTCCCCGATACCAGATTCCGCCTTGAATCCGACAAGCACACATTTCTTCAATCTCAAGGACTCAATGATCTTTGGACATCTGGTAAGGTGGAGGACAATCTCCTCATTTCCAGATGGTATCTTTCCTCTCGACTTCTTCGGCGCATAGTCCGATAATGCTGCGGGGACGATGACGATATCGTGTTCGGCCTCGCTGGTCATCTTGAGCAGATCTCCGACTGTATTGAAGCGCTTCGTCGGGATGAACGATGGCAACGGGACGGAAGCCCGTCCCATCCAGAGTTCCACGTCTGCCCCCCTCTCAAAGGAAGCCAGAGCTAACTGGACCGCCGTCTCACCTGTACCCTTGTTCGTCATGATCCTCATGTCGTCTATAGGCTCCTCGGAAGATCCGCCGATTATCAATATGCTTTTCCCGCGATAGTCTCCCCTGCCCAGCTCCCGGACGACGTTGCTTACTATCTCATCTATCGAGGCCAATCGGGCCTTCTTCCCCTCCATATGCGGACCTGCGAATTCTACGCCAAGTTCCTTCAGCGCCAGCACGTTCTTCTGGATGACTGGATGTACGTACATCGAAGAGTGCATGGCGGGCGCGATCATTATCGGCACTCTGGAACCGATCGCGGTAGTAGCCATCGTGGTGACGGGAGTATCGTCGATCCCAGTGGCAATCTTCGATATCGTGTTGGCCGTGCATGGAGCGATGAGCAGCATATCCGCTTTGTCCGGGTAGTCCCCGAGGAGGGAAACGTGTTGGACCCTCCCGTCGATATCTAATATCACTGGATTGCCAGTCGCGAACTCCATTGTATGAGCCGTGATTATCTTTAACGCATCCGAGGTCATGACCGCCTGGATTTCCGCTCCATGACGAATCAGCTCCCTGGCGAGTTCCAGGGACTCGACCGCAGCGATGCTTCCTGTGATTCCCAAGATGACTCGTTTTCCAGATAGTATCGTGCTTTTCGTGCATCTGATGCTTTCTGAAGGATGCATGACGGTTCCATCCATAAATCGATTATTAAATGTTGCCATCTATTGCTTCCAAGACCGTTTCAACCACTTCGTCGATCGGTCCAGATGCTTCGACTACAACAATCGTGCCATCCTCTTCGGCAAGGCGTCTGTAGATCTTGTCGACCTCGCGGAGGAACTCGAGCCTCTCAAATTTCGTTCTCTCGTTTCTTCCGATGAGCCTTTTCATTCCAGTCTCTGGCGATATTGTCAGGAGAAAAGTAAGGTCCGGGCGTATGATGATAGGTTCGTTCACGGTCCAGAGCCACTTCACTGCTCTCTCTCCGAGAATCGACTTAAGCATGGCCCCTTGGTATGCCAGGGTTGAGGCATAGTACCGATCGGAGAGGACGATCATACCACTCTCGATCCATCTGCGGATTCTCTCTGTGTGGTTTGCCCTGTCAGCGACGAATAGCAGCGCCTCCGTGAAGGCGCTGACGTCCTCTCCATGAGATCGCCTGACGCAGTCGCCAAGCCAAGAATCCGAGGGCTCCGAGGTCAGAATCACCTGTCTACCAGATGTCTTGGAGAGTATGTCGAAGATTCTCTTGGCCACCGTGCTCTTTCCAGCTCCATCGATACCTTCGAAAGTGTAGAACCTCCCTTTCGACGGGGCGATATCCGACTGGATGTCGGAGGAAATCCTATCTCTCCCAGTCAGGCCGATCTCGGCGGTCACGAAGGCAATAATGGAGTTGGCGGTTAAAAAGCTCTCCAGCAGGTCATGATCGCTTCATCCGACCCTGTCTGGTCTTCTCCAGGTCTTCACGACGATGGGAAAGTCGAGGATACAGTTCTGGTATTCGAGATCCATCCAATTCGTATTTGCACTTTGCTCTACGCTTCTTACCCGTTTAGAAAAAGATTATTTCCTACATTGTTATTACTCCAATCGGAGGATGTGGCATGAAGATCACGGATGTCAAAGTGGTTACTCTAGGGCATAGACTTCCAGAACCGAACGGGTGTTCCCGGGGAAGGACGATTTCGTTCAGGGGGGCGTCGTTGGTCGTTATCGACACCGACAAGGGCATCCAGGGCATAGGCGAAGGATATGGGCCAGAGTACTATATCGTGAAGACGATTATCGATAGGAAATTCAAACCCTGGCTCATCGGTCAGGACCCCCTCGACATCGAAAGACTATGGCGCAAGATGCTGATGACCACGGTTTATTGGGACCAGAAGGGGCAGGGGGTCGCGGCCGCAAGCGGGGTCGACATGGCGCTGTGGGACATCGCTGGGAAGTACTACGGTGTTCCGACATACAAGCTCATGGGAGGCGATGCCAGAGGGAATAAACGAATCCAGGCGTATGCGAGCGACCTTTTCTGGGACACTCCTGCCAATATGGCTAAGACGGCAAAGAAGCACGTTGCCAAGGGATTTCCCATGGTCAAGACGCACCTCGGGAATGGTCTGGTGGAAGATGAGAAAAGGGTCATTGCCATCAAAGAAGCGATCGGGGACGACGTCGGTCTCATGGTCGACATGAATTGCGGATACGAGCGTGTCGAAGCGTTGAAAATCGGAAGAATGCTTGAGAAGCACGGTGTCTACTGGTATGAGGAGCCATTATCACCATACGACGTGGATGGCTACGCTTATCTGAAGAGCAAACTCGACATTCCGATCGCGACCGGCGAGAACGAGTACACGAAATGGGGGTTCAAGGAACTGTTCCTCAAGAACGGCGTTGACTTTGCCATGCCGGACATCATGAGATGTGGAGGCATCACTGAAACGAAGAAGATCTGCGCGCTCGCAGAGGCTTTCAATATCGCCTGCAGCCCGCACAACTACACCACCGGAGTCGGTCT
>JAJRAG010000109.1 GCA_028682925.1 Methanomassiliicoccales archaeon | reverse complement strand
GTGAAATCCGCGGCGCACTTGCCGATCACTTTCGCAGGCTTGCCTGCTTGAGCAAGGGTCACGCAGAATGCTTGGGGACGCTTCTCGCCGTTCATGCCATTGGACCCAACATACGGTCTAGGGGTTGCCCCGGGAGCATCGACAGCTCCTGATTTTCCTTCATTTTCCTTTCTTTCCGTATGAAGTTCCTCCATCATTTCGATATTTGCTCCGACCCTCATCATATCATTCGGGATATATGTTTCGGTGAGAACTCACAGAGACCTGAGTTGTAGCACGTGTCCCCGATGGATTATATCACTTGGTTGACTAACATCAAGTCGATGAGGGCAATCTTAAGAGGTTGGGTCCGCTTTGGAGCCAAATGTGGATTGATTGGCGCCCTGTTCTTCTCTGTGATGTGGATGGTAGCGATCTTCGTTGACGGTGACTGGATATTGGGAAAGGAGACGCTGAGCGAGCTGGGAGGCAATAGGCCAGGAGCTTTGTTCTTCAATTCCGGGGTGATCACGGAAGGATTTCTCTGCTTGTTTTATGGCCTGGGATTACTGCACGCGATAAGAAAGGGGATTCTCCAGAGGGCCGGAATCGCAATTCTGCTCATAGCATCGTTCGCACTAATTATGGTCGGAGTGTTTCCGATTACCACTGGATTCGCCCACGGAATTGCCAGCTATTCATTCTTCGGCATGTCCCTTTTGGCAATCTTGATCTTGGTCTATCCATTATGGAAAGAGGACAGATTCGGTCCGAATGTCGGTATTGTCACGCTAGGCTCCGCCATTGTCTCCCTGGCATTCCTGTTCGCGACGACCGTCCCGCTGGCAGAGGTTGTGGCAGTCATATGTCTGCTCATATGGTCCTCCCTAATCTCCATCCTAATGCTGACAAGGGATGAGGGGAATTGAGCTGGGAAAAGTGGGATCGGTTCTTTTCCCTCGTCAGCCTTTTCCCATAGCGGTCATTCCGCTGTAGCGGTAGCCAATGTTGCAGCTTCCTTCTTGGCTGACCATGCATGGACCCATGGGGCTTTGAGGCGAGCAACTTCTTCCGAACGCTGGACACTCCTCAGATACAATCAAGCCACGAAGCACTTCCCCGCATCTGCATCCTTCTAGCTCGTCCTCGACGTAGGGCAGATTCACGATCACGTCCTCGTAGACCAAACGTGCATTGAGTGTATGGAATTCCGCGCTCAGTTCCAGAGCGCTGCGCTCAATTGGCGGAAATCCCCTCCAACTCCGGTCCACTGGTACGAACGCCCTGTTCAACATCGACAGCGCTCGCGGATTCCCCTCGGGCTTAACGACCCTTCTGTACTCGTTCTCAACCTCCGCTCTCTCCTCCGATATTTGTCTGACGATCATGTATGCAGCCATCAGAAGATCCAAAGGCTCGAATCCCGCTATGACCTGCGGCAAGTGCCACTTTTCTGATATCTTCCGGTATGGTTCCATACCGATTATAGCTGACACATGGCCCGGTTGGATCAATCCATTCACCTCAACCTCCCCCATCTCGAACAGGGCATCCAGCGCTGGAGGAAGGAGTCTGTGGCAGCTTAGAATTGAGAAAGAGTCCGGGACTCCGTCAATCATGACAGAGGCCGTCGTGGGGCTCGTCGTCTCAAATCCGATTGCCATGAACACAACTTTTCTATGCTTTTCGGACAGTCGCACCGCGTCTTCGACGGAATACACCACCCTTACGTCTCCCCCTCTCGCCTTTACGTCGGCCAGGGAACCGAGTCGCGTAGGGACCGAGAGCATGTCCCCAAATACTGCGACTGTCACTCCGGAATCGGCCAACGCAATCGCCTCGACAATCTCCTTAGAGGTGGTAACGCAGACAGGACAACCAGGTCCTTGTCTTATCTCGACACCGACTTGATTGAGGAGCTCCTGCAATCCGTATCTTACCAGAGTGTCCTGGTGTGTTCCGCATACGTGCATTAGCTTCGCATTCAGCCCAATACTGCCAATCTTCTCGACTATCTCCCTGGCGACATTCTGATCTCTGAAACGATACATCTACTTCTCGACCACCTTCACCGAAACCACGCGGCATGTACCGCCCTCGACTATGTCCACCTTTCCTCCGCAAGAGGGACAAAGTAGTATTGGCACTGAGGAATGAAAGGATTCGTCCTCGACGTACTCAACCTTCCCTTCAAAATTGCAGGACAGGCACGCTGCTCTCACTTCTTCTCTCTCGATCTTGAGCTCCGAACCTTCCAAGAGAGTTCCTTTTGTCAGCACTTCGAACGCGAATCGGAGTTGTTCGTGTCCAAGAAATGTGAGGTCACCAACAACGAGAACGACCTCTTCCACTTTCACAATCTCATATTTCTTCATCTCACAGAGGATCGCGTCGACAACTCCACTCATAATAGAGACTTCATGCATCCAGCCCTCAACAAGGCTTTGCCTATTAATCTTCTTTTGGAGTTGGCAGAATTGTTACCTTCAAGGATCATGATATGACCTGGACGAGTGATTCTTGCCAAACATCGTTTGACCTCATTTCATTACTCTCCAGAT
>JAJRAG010000108.1 GCA_028682925.1 Methanomassiliicoccales archaeon | reverse complement strand
CATCGAAATCTGCCGAGGCAATGACAAAATGTTCATGCCCAATCAGTTTGAGAACATGGCGAATCCGAGAATGCACATGATGACGACGGCGAAAGAGGTCCTTGCGGACCTCCCCGATCTCGACGCCTTTGTCGCTGGTGTCGGGACGGGAGGTACGATAACAGGGGTGGGAAAGGTACTCAGATACGAGGCTCCTAGAGTCATGATAATTGCCGTTGAGCCGGCATCTTCTCCCGTTCTTTCCGGAGGAAAGGCTGGTCGACATGGCATCCAGGGGATAGGTGCCGGATTCGTTCCGAAAATAATGGATATGTCCGTCGTCGATCGGATAGTCAGAGTCACGGACGATGAAGCTAAGCGGGTCTCAAGAGAGCTCGCAGCCAAGGAGGGCATCCTCGCTGGAATATCGTCTGGAGCGGCTCTACATGCGGGGCTGGAAATCGGAAGAGAGCTAGGAAATGGCAAGAAGGTCGTCGTCCTACTTCCAGACAGCGGAGAAAGGTATTTGAGTACAGACTTGTTCTTGGAGTAGCATTTCCATGAGCTGGAAGGACGAAGTCTACACCGTTCTGGAACGGGATCCAGCACCCAAATCCTTCAGAGAGGCTCTGTTATTCAGTCCAGGGCTCCATGCGATAATCCTTCACCGGATTTCTCATCGTTTGTATCTGAAGAATCAATTCCTGCTGGCAAGAGGTGTGAATTACTTCGCGAGACTACTGACAGGAGCTGACATACATCCTGGGGCAAAGGTTGGAAAGGGTTTCTTCATAGATCATGCGACCGGCGTGGTCATCGGCGAGACTTCTGAGATCGGAGACAACGTATGCATTTTCCAAGGTGTCACTCTGGGGGGTGTGAGTACGCACAAAGGCAAACGTCACCCGACCCTCGGCAATAGCGTGGTAGTTGGAGCAAACGCGACAATACTAGGAAACATTCATGTTGGAGACAATGTGAAGATTGGCGCGGGATCTGTCGTCGTTAAAGATGTCCCGCCAAACTCAACTGTAGTCGGAGTTCCTGGCAAGGTTGTCAAGACCAGCGGCGAGATGAAGATTGACTTCAGACACGATCTCCTTCCAGATCCGCTTGTTGATGCTTTCGTGAATGTGTTCAACAACATTGCTGAGCTTGAGAACCGCATCGCTGATATCGAGAAACTTGTGAAAAGGGAAAAATAACCCGTCTATCATTGGTAATTGAGGCCGTCACATGGTTCTTCAAATCCACAACACCCTGACGAAAAAAAAAGAGGAGTTCAAACCGATTGATGATATGAAGATCAAGATGTATGTCTGCGGTGTGACCGTGTATGATGACATACATATGGGCCATGCCAGGCATATTGTCGTCTTCGACATGATCGTCCGGTACCTCAGATACAAGGGATATGGCGTCACTCATGTCACGAATTTCACCGATGTGGATGACAAGATCATCAATCGCAGTAGAGAGCTAGGTGTTCCTGCCCTCGACCTTTCGAAGACATATATCGACCGCTATTTCAACGAGATCGAGATGCTCGGTGTCAGGAGAGCGGACATGTACCCGAAAGCGAGCGAATTCATTCCGCAAATAGTGGACATGGTCAAGAGAATCGAAGCTGCTGGTTACGCTTATGCGACCGAGGATGGAAGCGTGTATTTCAGCATGGACAAGGTCAGTGAATATGGTAGACTGTCAGGCATGAAAATAGAGGAGCTCCTCGCGGGTGCTAGAATCAGCGTGGACGAGAACAAACGGAACCCAATGGACTTCGCGTTGTGGAAAGCAGCAAAGCCTGGCGAGATATCATGGCCAAGCCCATGGGGACAAGGACGACCAGGATGGCACATAGAATGCTCTGCCATGTGCATGAACCTGCTTGGCGACACGGTCGATATTCATGGTGGGGGCAACGATCTCATCTTCCCTCATCACGAGAATGAGATTCTTCAATCATGGTCAGTCACGCACAAGCCCCTCGCCAACTACTGGATTCATAACGGCATGCTGCAGATTCAGGAAGAGAAGATGTCAAAATCGCTCAAGAACTTCTTCACCGTGAGACAGATACTGAGTGAATTCACAAAGGAAGACCTCCGATTCTTCATTCTGAACACCCACTATCGTGGTCCTCTCAATTTCAGTGAGATCGCGGTTGAAGAAGCGGCGGCAAGCTTGAGGAGACTTCACAACACCTACGATGCATTGAAGAAATCGATGGAATCGGCCCGGGGCGACGATGACGCTCTCGAACTAGTCGAGAAAGCTAGACAGAATTTCTTCTCGTCCATGGATGACGATTTCAACTCAAGAGCTGCAATATCTGATATCTTCGATCTGGTCAGGGAGACAAATCGACTATTGACGGATGGGGGTCTGAGTCCAAAGGGCGCAAAGAATATAGTCGACTTCCTTGAAGAGACAGATCAAGTCCTTGGAATTCTGCCAGGAAAGCAGGAGCGACAAGACGTTTCCTCTGAGATAATCCAGGTTCTGATGGAATTGAGACAGGAATTGAGGAATCGAAGACTCTTCGATCTTGCGGACGATATTAGGAATAAGCTCCTCCAGAGGGGCATCGAATTGGAGGACACAACTGAGGGCACGAAATGGAGACGGATTTGAAGGACCTAGCCATCAAGAAAGCGATTCTCATCACGGGTGGACCGGTCAGGATACCGGGCGACATGGTTCTTCCTTTCCATCCAAGTCGGTCTACTGCTGGACCCGGAGCGGGGTCAGTCTCGATCGTCCTGACGTTCAGGGGCATGAGAGTCAAGAAGGCAATATCAAGGAAGGAAGGGGAGTTCGAACTCGTCCAGAAACATGGAGGCTATGAGCTTCTCAGAAATGGCCACCCATTCATTCCTGTAGTCGAGATAAGGCCGACCATATTCCATTCACCCGAGCAAGCGTTCTTCAACCTTGATACAGAGTGCATCTATGACTGCAAGTTCTGCGCATCACGGAAGTTGGACAAGAGAATTACGAAGAACCTCGATCTGGACAAAGTAGTTAGCATGGTGTTGAATGCATCTAAGAGGGACGATTTCAAGGCAGTGGCGTTCACGAGCGCTGTTGTCGACTCGCCCTCAGAGACCGTGAAAAGACTGGCATACGTGATCTGTAGAGTCAGAGAGCAGTTGGATCCTGACATCCCCATCGGCGTCGAACCCTACGTCGAATGCTTCGATGACATTGACCGTCTCAAGGCAGCAGGGGCTGATGAAATCAAGATCAACATCGAGACCTACGATGAAGGAACATTCAAGAAAGTCTGCGGAAAGCAGGATTTCCGCTGGATACTAAAGGCGATAAGATATGCGGTCCAGGTCTTTGGCCGAGGCAAAGTCTGCACAAACATCATTGTCGGCCTGGGTGAGACCGATGAGAATGTGCTTGAGGGTGTAAGTTACATGGCAAAGATTGGATGCGTCACAACTCTCAGACCATTGAAGCTCAATGATCTGAACGTCAGTGACCTGGAGAATTCCCTCGGTCACCTTGAACCCGTGACACCTGATCGTATGATCCGTCTGGCAGAGGGGCAGAAGGAAATATTCGAACTCTATGGCATTAGTCCTCTCTCGTTCAGAACGATGTGTCATATGTGCACATGTTGCGACATAGTCCCGTTCAGGGACATCTGAGGGCGGGCTTCGCTCATAGTCGAATTCCAAGATGAACGTTTGATAGCTTTCTTCGAAGAATCGTCAGTTCTGAGTGAAGACTGCTTTGAGGATCGGCTGCGTTTCCTCGATCCTCACGAAACCGAATCTCTCGAACTGAACTATCCTACCAATCTCTGAATCTGGGATGGGTTCGACATATCCTTCCTTCTTCTCGCCATCAGGCATCATCACGACAGCCTTCCTGGAGCACTCTGGCACCCAATGAACTATTCGGACCTTCTCCTTCAATATCGATAGGTCATTTCCTATGAACGATGCTTTCCCATTCTCCAATTCGAGGTTGCACATGTCCTTCAGTCTGATCTTACCCCTCTCCTTGAACGAATCAAGATCATCCTGATTCATCATGATTCTTATAGGATTACCAACGAGCGTAAGGTTCCTGATACCTCTCGCAGGATGGTCCGGATGCAATGGGGCATATGATCTCAGCTCGTTCGTCCCGAATATCTCGACGAAAACTGGATTCCAAACGAAAAAATACCTGTCAGCTTCAGGATCTATCTGTCTCTTGTTGAAGGCATACAGAGTGTCCCATGAAAACTGAATGTCAACCTCCTTCATCCCGACGTCTACCCAGTATTCTCGAATAGCCTCTGGAGTAATGCCTCTCCTTCTAATGGCTCTAACCGTGCCCAATCGGACGTCATCCCAGCCAGAGTACTCGCCATTCTTGATGCCTTTTCCAACGATGGAAGTTTTGAGTATTGTCTCTGGTATCGTGATAAGGCCATAGTGGTGGTACCAGGGCTTTGTCCAACCGAAATAGTCAAAAATGTACGCCTGCCTGAGAGTATTGTTTAGGTGGTCTTTTCCCCTTAGTACGTGTGTCAGACCAAGGAAATGGTCATCGACCGCCACGCTGAAGTTCATCATCGGGTAGACGCTGTATCTCGATCCAGTCCTCGGATGCGGAATTGATGTCACGATCCTCAAACCGATGAAATCCCTGATGGCGGGATTCGGATGCGCGAGATCAGTTTTCACTACGAGCACAGCCTCTCCTTCAGAGTAGTCACCTGACAGCATTCGGTCGAAATCGTCGAGCTGTCCCTCCTCGGGTCTATCACGATGCGGGCAAGCTCGACCTTCCTCCTTCAGTCTCCTCCAGTCGTCGACCGGACACTTACATACATACGCATGACCTCCGTCGAGCAATTCTCGGGCTACGTCATAGTAGGTCTGGAGACGATCCGTCTGAATTACTGTCTTCTGAACCTCCACGCCTAACCAGGAAAGATCTTCTGGAATTGTATGATATGCATCCGGGTCGATTTTCTCCGGGTTCGTGTCTTCGATTCTGTTTATGAACTCGCCGTGGTATCTTTTTACATATTCGTCGTTCAGGATTGCCACTCTAGTATGTCCTATATGCAATGGGCCAGATGGTCCAGGGGCAAACCGCATGACCACCTTCCCATCTATCGCCTCCGGTAAGTCAGGAAGCAAATGGATCCGTTCGATCTTGTTTCTTCTCAGAAGGGATGCATCGATGTTCTCGAGCATTTTCCGCTGGTCCTCTTCAGGAATACCATTGACCCGATTGACGATGTCCTCGGTCATGAGATTGATTTCTCTGGCCCTGGACCTCATCTCGGGATGTTCTGCCAGCACTTTGCCTACGACAGCCTTGGGATTCGCTTTCCCCCCATATAGAAAGGCGTTCTGGAGAGCGTATTTCCTGATGTTGTCTTCGATGCTCTCATTGGACATTGCATGCCAATCGCTTACCTTGTTATATTAGCTTTCGTCTTGACCAGAGCCCGTATCAAATGCTTCTCAACTTTCCACAACCAATCTGTGCAGGGTTAATATATCCGTCTTGGTGATTACATTCGTATGTCCATGAGGAGCATCATCACAAGTATGAATGGCGTCTCCACGATAGACTACGAAGTACCGTTGGAGTACGGGGCAACACGAATTCTCTCCTCGAATCCCTCGGTCCCTTTCAGATTCATGAACCTGGACGGTCACGAGGCAGTGGGAAATCTCTGGAGCGACAGAGAAAGGATCGCCGCATATTTCCATATAAGAAAGGACGAGATCGTCAAGAAGATGCTGCATGCAATCTCCCATCCCACTCGACCGATCGAGGTTGCCAGACCTCAGTTCCTTGACAATATCAAGAAGAGCTTCGATTTGAGAGAACTCCCAATCCCGAAATTGTTCCCTGGAGATGCCGGAAGATACGTCACAGCTGCGGTCGCGGTGGCTGACTTCGGAGGGAAGAGAAACCTTTCCTTTCATCGATTGATGTTGATAGATGATCGAAGGTTCGCGATTCGCCTCGTTCCAAGACACCTATACACGATGTACAAGTCCAGCATCTCCGAAGGAAAGGATCTCCCTGTTGCATTCTGTATCGGCGTTTGTCCATCGATCTTACTTGCTGCGGCGACTTCTCTCGAATATGGCCAGGATGAGATGGAGATCGCCAGTTCACTGAGACAATCGACGCTGGGCGATCCAGTTCACGTCGCGAGCACGAAATCCGGCATTCTCGTACCGGCCTATTCAGAGTTCGTGCTTGAAGGAAGAATAACGCCGGACACGGTGGAAGAGGGCCCATTCGTGGACATCACCGGGACCTATGACAAGAAAAGAATGCAGCCAGTAGTGGAAATCGACACGATCTACAGCGTAGACAATCCAATATTCCACATAGTGCTTCCAGGAAGCATCGAACATTACATGTTGATGGGTCTTCCAAGAGAGCCGCTGATATACAGAACGGTCAATCAGGTTGTTCCACACGTCCACAACGTCAGGTTGACGGAAGGCGGTTGCTGCTGGTTGCACGGAATCGTGTCCATAAAGAAAAACAAAGAGGGCGACGGAGTGAACGCGATTATGGCAGCCTTCACAGGTCATCCTTCGATGAAGAAAGTGACAATCGTCGACAATGACATCGACGTATACAATGACCAAGAGGTGGAATGGGCGGTCGCAACGAGATTCCAGGCCAAGAAAGGTCTAATTGTGATCGACGATGCAGCCGGCTCAACCCTGGATCCTAGTTCTAATGGGCTGACCTCGAAAATGGGAATAGACGCGACGAAACCCATGGGGGCGGAAGGCTTCGATAGGGCGAAGGTACCTTAATTCTCCCATTTCTTATTTCTGAGATACATTGTCTCATCTCTCTTCGGCCCCAGACTCACTATGCCAATCGGTACGGCAACGTTCGATGAGATGAATCTCAGGTATCTCCTCATTTCAATTGGGAGGGTTCTGTAGCCGTTACTGATGATTTTCTCAGTCTCATCTTTGGTCCAGTCTTTCCAACCGTCGAACTCCTGATAGATGGGTTTCGCTCTCACCAGCTTAGATATGCTCGATGGGAAGTCTTTGACAATTTGACCATCGATTTCATAGTCCGTCGCTATTCTCAGTTCCTCCATACCGTTCAACACATCGATTTTGGTGATCGCGAGGGATGTGATTCCGTTGATGCGCACAGCATGTCTGACAACGACGAGGTCCAGCCAGCCACATCTCCTGGCCCTTCCTGTGGTAGTTCCGAACTCGCCGCCTCTCTTCTGAAGATACTCTCCGAGTCCACTGGTAAGCTCGGTCACGAAAGGACCGTGGCCCACTCTTGTGGTGTAGGCTTTGACAACACCTACTACTTCTTTAATGCTGGAAGGCGGCACTCCGGCGCCCGTGCAGATTCCCCCAGTGACGCAGCTGGATGAGGTAACATATGGATAGGTCCCGTGGTCGATGTCCAACATAGTCCCTTGAGCCCCCTCAAAAAGCACTTTCTTTCCATTCCGAATCGCTTCGTTAATCATGACAGAAGTATCGGTCACGTATTTGCCTAACGCAGATCCGTAGGACGAGTAAGTGTCGATGATATCCTTGACAGCATCCAGTGGGGGAGCACCAAAGGCGGCAATCAATCTTAGTTTTGTGGGGAATATCATGTTGATCTTCTCTTCCAATGTGGCTTTGTCCGTGAGGTCTCCAATCCGCACTCCATATCTTGAGATCTTGTCGGAGTAGCAGGGCCCTATCCCACGACCTGTCGTCCCCACTCCCTTGGGTCCTCGGGATTTCTCTTCGGCCCCGTCGAGAATCTTGTGATACGGCATTATTACGTTTGCTCTGTCTGAGATCCTAAGTCCTTCGACCGCTATTCCCCTCGATTCCACCATTCGGATCTCTTCTAGAAGTTCTTCGGGATCGACCACTACTCCGTTCCCTATTACCGCCATGACACCTCTTCGGAGAATTCCAGATGGCAAGAGATGAAGTTTGAAGATCTCGTCGCCGATGCCAATTGTGTGCCCCGCATTGGTTCCGCCCTGGAATCTTACCACAAAATCCGCATCTTCCGCGAGACAGTCAGTAATTTTCCCCTTGCCTTCGTCTCCCCACTGGGTGCCAATGATTGCTTTTGTAGGCAAATTCACACCAGTTCTTTGGATGATGTGAGAAATAAATAAACTGTTTGGTCATTTCCTAGACGATTTCCGATACTATTCCAATCAGATCGGTGAGATTGAGATCAGTCTTGAAGGCAGTAGGTGAGAAGTGCGCCCGCGAGATCTTTCCGACTTCCCCAAGCTTCTCGAACAACCTGTCCATGGGTGGAGGTGATGCATGTAGCATCGAGGCGATTTCGTCATTGTCATAGAAATATGGAACGTCCAACTCCTCTTTCCATATCGATAAGTACTTGATGCATCTTGTTCTGTCAGCCAGTCCATCATGAACCTCCATCGACTCGAGAATCGTTCGATCATACAAAGGGCCGCCCCATAGGGGGCCATAGGAATCTGTACAATCATACTCCCGCGAAAAGCTGCGAAATCCGTCTTCCGGTCTGTATCGAATGTATCCCAACTGGTCGAGGGATCTGTCGGCTTCCAGGGCGCTGGCTCGTAGACGCATATACAGACGAAAATAGTGATCGGCGTAGAAGCAGAGAATCGGTTTGGCGCCCATGTCCAACTCAGCAGCCTTTCTCACCAAATACCCAACTAGTATCCTTAGGCCGAGTTCATGTCCGAAAGTACATCGAACCGATTTCGCACCGTATCTTCTCACACATTTCTTAGGATGGGTACCAGCCAACGGCGCAGTGTCCGTTGCAGTGATGCCAAGGATCCCATTCCTCTTGCATCCCTGGATGGCCGCGCTAACATACGGAACGGGAGTGCCGAATGGATCCACGTCAACATAGTCAAAAGGGCGATTGGATAACAGACATCTCATATCGGAATTTGATGCCCTGCAGTTGTCCAAGTTGTTCAGCTCGATATTCCTCTCAATATACTGCAAAGCTTCCTCACTACTGTCATTGACGTAAATCGTGAAGTCCCGGGCACCCTCGTTCGCCACTCTTATTCCTCTGGCCCCTGTTCCCGCCATGCTATCGAGCGCCTCCTTGCCAGTAAAATCGATAGCATTGAACAACATTACGGACAGGTCCCGGTTGAAAGCCATCTGTTCGTTGTAGAACACTCTACCCTGTCTCTTCCCTGGACCTCTCGAAGAGTGAAGAATTGGCACAAAAAGCTCTGTTCGACCTTCCACGATTCTTAAGGAACCTTCAATCTCACTCACAAGAGCTCTCCCTTCATGAGCTTCATTATCTTGTATGGCAAAAGATTCCTGTTGATCGGGGTTACTTCAAGAATGCGAATGTCATCTCTGCGCCTTATGTCTTGGAGCAAAGGATTTCGGGACTTCTTGTGAAGGGTCAAGATGATCGGTTTGTCGACATCGAGCGCTGCTTTCACGGCAGCGACGAACTTCTCGCTCTCCACCTCCATCTTCCCCACCTCATCGATTACAACTACGTCAGCCTGTTCGCAACCATTGGTGAGGGCCATCACACCGACGTCCTCCAGGGCACTGAGGTCCACGCCAAACTTTCCCACCATGAACTTGCTGTGAATATCCATGTTTGCGAGAACTGCCTTCTTCTTTGTCTGCCAATCGATGACGTAGAAGCCTACCCGTTTATTGTCCTCGATGATGGGTTCCGTAATCATCCCGCCGACTTTCAAATCGTCGGATTCCAGCATCTCGATGACCTTAAGAAGTGCATGAGTCTTCCCAGCCCCAGGAAGTCCAGTTATGCCAATCTTGATACCCCTATTCATTCTCGCCACCAGAGCCACAAACAAATCCCTGAGAGATCCCCACGGTGCAAAGTAACGATGAATATGGTGTTTCTGTTTCATTATCTTTGTGGCCTTTTAAGAAAGACCCAGTCAAGACTCCGTAATCCTTTCTATGAACATTAGCGGGTATTTGAGTTCCTCAACATATCTCACGTGCGCGAAGACTCGGATCTCGGAGATTCTAATCGTGACCCGAACATCCATCATCGGGCCAGTCAATGATTGATAGTCGAACTCGTTCCTCTTCTTCCTGAGAGACTTCCGATCAATCTTGACAGTGACTTCCTCGACGAACGGCTGCACCTTAACTCCTTCCTCGATAGCTCGTTCAAGGCTATCCACGTTCGAAGCACTTACTGGGGTGCCGATGAACTGATGGTAGACCGTACCTAGCTTTATGCCTGCTTCAAAGACCGCTCTCTCTCTTTTCGTGCACTGAAAATACTTAATTGCCAACTCATCTCGATCTGCCATGCCCTAGCACCTTCTCCGTCGAATTCGACACAGTTCACATTACTCCTCAACATAATTAAGCGCTTGTTTTGAATTGGACTATAAAGTCTCCAGCACTAGCTTGGCGTCAACAACAATGCAGTCTCTCTCCCTGACGAATACGGGATTCAGATCCAACTGGCCTATATGTTCTCTCAGATAATTTCCCATGAGTGAGACACTCACCAACAATTCGATTAGAGCATCGCGATTGGCTACAATGTTCCGAAAACCTCTGAACACCTTCTCCGCCTTGATTTCGCTTACCATCTCGTCTGCATCATCGATGTTGATTGGCACGAGTCGAAACGATACATCTTTGTACAACTCAGTCAACACGCCACCCAGACCGAACATGATGCTGAGTCCAAAGTTCGGGTCCTTGAAAAGACCAATTATGACCTCTATGCCTGGTTCCTCCATCGGCTCGATGAGAACAGAAGCGCCTGGAAACTTCGATTTGATCGCATCGAATTTCTCGATCATCTCCGCCCTACTTTGAACATTGAGGAAGACGCCTCCGACATCGGTCTTGTGCAGAATATCAGGTGAACACACCTTGACTGCGACTGGGAATCTTACGTCTAAATCCTGAAGATCCTCCCTCCTGGGAACTCTGAAAGCCGTTGTCTTGATCCCATAGCTCTTGAGCAAGTCCTTCACTTCGCTCTCCGAGAGCCCGGATCTCCCCTGCTCCCTGATTGTATCTAGGTCCAATGCTATCCCTCTTCCCGGAAGGCATTGGCATTATTGGATTAATTCTTTCCCCCTCTTCGACAAAGTCTTTGAGTGATGATTTAAGAGACAGTCACGTTCATAGTCTCTTCGTTCTGGACACCTGGAATCCATTAGTCCGCGTTGATTGCGTCCTTGCCAAGTGCAGTGCCGAGCTCGAATGCCTTCTTGTTGAGAGACTCAGTACCCTTTGGCGCCACATCGCAGAGAGCCTTTTGAATGGATTTCTTGCTCACGATTCCGCTGATTTCGACAAAAGCGCCGAGCATGACAACATTGGCCACGATCCGCTTTCCTATTTCCTCAGCCTTCTTAGTGGCTGCGATATCATAGTACTCAATATCTGGCCTGGATTCCACGGCGTCCTCATCTAGGACGACCACCGTGTCTTTGTTCGTGACATCAATAAACCTTTCGTAGGCCGGTTGGGACATCAGAACAAGATAGTCAGGTATCTCGACAAAGGGGTAGAAATTCTCACTCTCGGAGATCTTCACATCGCATTTCGATGATCCTCCTCTAGCTTCCGGACCGTAAGACTGGGTCTGAATAGCATAGAGATCCTTTCCTCCTCTTTTCTCATAGAGCGAGACGCCACGTGCCAAGGCTATCCCGGAGAATATGATACCTTGGCCTCCCATGCCAGCAAACCGCACGGAGATGGTCATCGAGCATTCCTGATGCGACACTTATCCAGATTCTACTAAATCTCCTTTTCTGTTGTAGTTTCGCGTGACGGCTTTGGGGGTATCAATATCATGAGAGATATGGAATTCTCCAGTCCCAATGCAAATTGAAACGACCTGCCACTAGTCTACAACCCGACAACAATATTCGACTCGGATGATATCTCTTCCTGTTTCTGTCGATTGCCAGAGACAGGAATGACCATTGGATGAAGACACCTGAAGGTCTGATGGCAAATCATTTTTACTTTTCTATTCATTGTTCATCATCGATTTGAGCATAGATCCGAGTGACGGTCTATTCCTGTCTACGAACTCCCCTATGGTTATCTGACCGCTGATGTTCAGATCGACCGGGTCCATATTCCAAAACTCTGATTTCTCTTTTCTGACTGACTTGATCTTCAGCCACTCGTACATCTGCTTGGGGTCTCCCATCTTGTTCCTTCTACCAAAGCCAGTTGGACAAGGGGATGCAACCTCCACGAAACTGAAACCATTCTTGACAAGTGCCTTCCTCATGGATCCAATCAGTTCCTTCACATTCCTTACAGTCCAGCGAGCAACGTAATTCGCCCCGGCAGTGACCGCAAGTTCTGCCAGGTCGAACGGAAACTCCATATTGCCATAGGGTGTCGTGGTACTGAAGGCCCTATGTGGAGTGGTTGTCGATGCCTGGCCTCCAGTCATCCCATAGATGTTATTGTTTATGCAGAACACGGTCATATCAGCGTTCCTTCTGCTCGAGTGGATGAAGTGATTGCCGCCGATAGCTCCCAAGTCTCCATCTCCGGTGAATACTATGACCTTCAGATCAGGGTTTGAGAGGCTGAGTCCCGTCGCTACCGCAAGGGCTCTACCGTGAGTCGTATGTATTGAATCTGCACGGATGTATCCAGGAATCCTTGAGCTGCATCCGACCCCCGACACGAAAACGACTCTGTCTTGATCGATGTCGAGTTCCGAGAACGCCCTGTAGAAGCAGTTCATCACCGTTCCGACACCGCATCCGGGGCAGAATATCGTTGGCCATCGGTCTTTCCTGTAGAGATCGAAGAAGTCCTCCATTTCAACATCTCCTCAGAGAATGGACAATCTCCTGAGGGGTATGTACCTCACCCCCGACCTTGGATAGCAGACGCACATTCTCACACCCCTCCAAGCACGCAATTCTCTGCACTTCTTTGAATACCTGCCCCATGTTCATTTCGACTACCAGGATTTCCTTCACATTCTTTGCCACATGCCTTATCGACTCCTCCGGCATTGGCCAGAGTGTCTTGAGCTGAAGCAGTCCTATCGATGGATCGTTTCCTATGACTTCCATTGCTGCAAGAGTCGGGGAACCATAAGTCACGATGAAACGATCCGAGTCTTCATTGTATATATCGGTCAATGAGATCTTGTCACGGTTTCCGATTATCTTCTCGCTCAGGCGCCTTACAAGCTCCTCATGGACCTCGGGGTCGGTCCTTGGATAACCTGCAATGTCATGAGATATTCCGGTGACATGGACACGGAAACCCCTGCCAAAAACTGGGAATCGGGGGACCAGGGACTCATCGTACGCAAAGCCGTCATGCCAGACCTTGTCCGTCCGCATTCTCCTTTCCAGTACTTCGGACTTCTTCGGAACAGTGAATTTCCCTCTCATATGTCCCACCTCAGCATCGGAGAGGATGATCGCAGGAACTCTGTAAATCTCGCTGAAATTGAATGCTTTGATGGTCAGATCGAACATATCCTGAACAGTTGCGGGCGCCAGCGCTATGATCTCATAATCTCCATGAGAACCATACTTGGCCTGCATCACGTCTCCCTGGGAGGGCATTGTGGGAAGACCAGTCGAAGGTCCACCTCTCATTACGTTCACAATCACAAGTGGGGTCTCAGTCATCGCGGCGTATCCGATGTTCTCCTGCATTAGGCTGAAGCCCGGTCCTGAAGTCGCTGTCATAGCCTTTGCGCCAACCCAGGATGAGCCAATTACTGCAGAGATCGAGGCTATTTCATCCTCCATCTGAATGAATATGCCACCTTCCTCAGGCAGTCTTTCGGCCAACCTCTCCGCTATCTCGGTGGATGGCGTGATCGGGTATCCAGCAAAGAAACGAAGACCGGCTGCAATCGCCCCTTCGACGCACGCTTCATTCCCCTGCATGAAGTAAGTGCCTGCCTCCAGTCTCATTCTTGATCGACCCCTTGCTGGCCCCCGGGTCTCTCATCCCACTCCAACGCATGGTCCGGACATGTAAGCAGGCACGTTTCACATACTGCCTTCCTTTTATCGTTTCTTTTCCAGTTTGCGCACTTTTCCGGATGAGAGACAATGGGAGGCGCATATCCCCTTTCGCTGAGCTCCTTGCCTTCCTCGATGACGTGGCGGGGACAGACGATGATGCAGAGCTGACATCCCTTACAGTACTCGGAATCGACTCGGACCTGCATGTTCTCAGCAATCTCGTCTCATCTATCTTTTATGATTTATATGTTTACAGCGTCATCCTGACTAGATGTTCGAAAGGCTCTCGCGTGCGTCTTTTCAAACGACTCGTACCTCCGCTTGTCGATACTCTTTAGATGAGGAAGTCGGTTCTCTCAATCATGGACTACCGCAGACTCGGCAAGAGTGACCTGGTTGTGTCCTCTGTGGGACTTGGAACCTGGCAGTGGGGCTCTCGGAGATACTGGGGCTATGGTAAATCCTACGGGAAGGAAGACGTTGTTCGAATAAAAGACAAAGCAATCGAGCTTGGGATAAATCTCTTTGACACCGCTGAGCTCTATGGCAGGGGAATGTCGGAGGAATTGATGGGTGAGATTATGCCAAAGGAGAATGGCATCGTCGTAGCAACGAAATATTGGCCGTTCAGATTGACCTCGAACTCAGTCTTCAAATCGGTAGAGAAGTCTTTGCATCGATTGTCCCTGAAGACAATAGACCTCTATCAAGTGCACTGGCCTAATCCCACAAATTCCTTGAGAAAGTTGATGAGGAATATGGAGCGTTTGATCAGGGACGGGAAGATCAGGTACATTGGATTGAGCAATTTCAGTGTCAAAGGTTTGGAGGAGGCGCAATCATATCTGTCCTTCGCTGACATAGTGTCGAACCAGGTCCCGTACAGCCTGATCTCCAGGGAACCGGAAAGGAATGGACTGGTCGAATATTGCTCCAGAAATAGGATTGCCATCATAGCCTGGAGTCCGCTCGAGCAAGGCCTTTTGACGGGAAAATACAGACCCGGTATGAAGTCAAGTGGTATCAGGCGCCTAAGACCAGCATTCTCTCAGAGGAACTTGAGAAAGTTGAAACCCTTCATGGACACTGTAGGGGCCGTTTCGGTAGGTCATTCGAAGACTCCGGCACAATGTGCATTGAACTGGCTTCTCAGAAGAGACAATGTGATTGTCATTCCTGGCGCTAGCAGCCCCAAGCAGGTGGAGGAGAATTGTGGAGCTGTAGGATGGAGTATGACCGACGAAGATGTCCAGAGGCTCCAGAGAGCATATTTGTCCTATCGTGGTTAGAGGGGACCATTCGGGACTTGCCTTCATCAGATTTTTATATGGGTCCAGTCATCCTGGGGTCAGATGTCGGAGAGCGAAAGGATATCAGATCTCAAGAAGGAGAAGAACGCTGTCATATTGGCGCACAACTATCAGCGCCCCGAGGTACAGGACATCGCAGACTTCGTTGGGGATTCTTTAGGTCTATCATTGCAGGCCACCAGAGTAGCCGCGGACGTCATCATATTCTGCGGAGTAGATTTCATGGCCGAAAGCGCGAAAATACTCAATCCGAATAAGAAGGTGGTTCACCCAGAGCCTGGGGCGAAGTGCCCGATGGCGGCAATGTGCGATGTCGATGGGCTCGTGGAGTTGAAGAAAGTACACGCCGACGCCAAGGTCGTCGGATATGTCAATACGACCGCGGCGTGCAAGGCCCAGATGGATATTTGTTGTACGTCATCCAATGCAGTAAAGGTGGTACGATCCCTCGACTCGAGGAAAATAATATTCGTTCCCGACGAGAACCTAGGCAAATATGTCCAGAGGTTTGTGAAGGACAAAGAGATAATTCTTTGGCCGGGCTATTGTCCGACACATGACCAAATTGACCCTGAGAAGGTTACTAAGTTGAAGGCTGAGCATCCTGGAGCCGTCGTCATCGTCCATCCAGAATGTAGACCAGAAGTGATTGACCTGGCCGATGCGGTCAAGTCTACCGAGGGAATGATCAAATTCGTGAGGTCCTCCGATAGACACGAATTCATAATCGGGACAGAGAAGGAGCTGATCTACCGCCTGAAGAATGAGAATCCCAACAAGTCGTTCTATGCAATACCAGGTGCCGTCTGTCCCACTATGAAGATGATAACAATGAAATCGGTCATCAGGGCGCTGGAGACACTCCAACCGACTGTCGAAATCGATCCCGAGATCATGGAAAAAGCGAGGATCCCTTTGGAAAGAATGATGGATATAGGCAGAGGGGATTGAGACCCTTATTGCCAAGCAGAATTTCTTATGATCAGGAACGGAATGAAAGCAGAATAATGGGAAAAGGTTCCAGAAGCGACCTCAGGGCCTACGGCATTCCGGAGGCACATTATGTTGGAGATGATACTTCTTCTTCCTGTTCTTTACAGGGGGTGCATACTTATTGGCTTCTCAAACAAGACCGATTAACGACGTTGCGATGAAGTATAACGAAAAGAAAAGCATAATGGCTCCAGAGATCGCGAACAGGTAGTGATGCCTCTTCTCACTCCAGAGCTTCCTTGATCTATTGACAGTCGCAGAAATGAAAAAATCCCACCCGAAATCGCATGATATATGGACTACGGCGAACACCGGCAACATCAATAGACCAAATTGAACAGCACCAGTGATCAGCGCTGCTCCAACCGTCGCCCACCAAAGAAAGAAATAAGGATTCGCCGCGGTCGTCAGAATTCCAGCCATGAAGGAGCTGTACTTGGTTTCGCCTCTTGTCTGCACGAGCCTCTCCCTGGAACGAATCATCCCGATTCCCATGACGAGTAGCAGAATGCCTCCCACGATGCCGACAGTGGCGAATACCCACCTATCATTGAGGACGGTATCGAATCCAAGGAAGATTGCCGCGATCAACGGAATTTCAACAATTGCATGTCCTGCTGCGATTTTCAATCCCGCCTTGACATCGTTGTATCCTTTGGCGACGGTGGCCGCAAAGACAGGACCGGGCATGATCACCCCTGAAAGAGAGATGATAGCCACCATGGCGAGGAACAGCAAGGGCGAGTCAGGGATGGTCATGATACAAAGAGCCAACGATTAACCAGTATATGGATTTTAATCTCATTTCTGGTGATGGATTCTTCCCATGAAGTGGGATAGGTTGATTGCAGATTTGTCAGGACTTCATGTTTCCTGTTGCTGACATAGCGCCAGTGGCGTCCCTATCGCGGATTCTCGGATTGAATATAGGTCGAGACCCGGAGAATCAACATGTCCTGGAAGTGGCAGAGACATCTTCACGGACTGTCGGCAGGGAAACTCATATGGGCTTACCATTGTGCACAGCGTCTAATGTAGTCCTGCGGATTCGTCTCTCTAACCGTCATGTTGTCGACGTCGATTACGTGAACACTGTGTATTCTGGCATTCAGTATCTCTTCTCTCGTAACGGGTGGATTGGAATAGTATAGGTCACAGTACTGTTTGATCGTCCTGATCTCGTCCTCATCTCTGTATCTTGGAGGCTTTGTAAGACTCTCTGGAATTGGCAAGAGATAGTGTGGCGGCGCGCCAAGGGCGAATTTGTGTGAAAAGCTGCTATATCTCGCGATCTTGCTTGCGATCCTTGCCCGAATGTAATTCGATGGATCCAATGCATGGGCAGGCGGTACGAAGCCTGTCTCTATTTCGACGATCATTGTTCCCATGCCTTTGGTCGCGAGCACGTCGCAAGCGAGATTCTCTCCGACGGTGCATTCCAGATCGACATCGTATCCACTAAGGACCAAATTCTTTGCAGCGATCATCTCGAGAACCGAGTGGTTGATCTTGAGCAGATTCTTTTCCCTGAGCTCCACCAGTCTTCTTGCCAGCGCAGCAATCTTCTCTTCCACTTCGGGACTCGTTCCCTTTTTCAACCTGCTTATCAGAGTCTCTATGTCTTCGTCGAATTGGTTCAAAGGTTCATCCTCTTCGCTTGTCTCGGCCCTTTACTAGTTCAGCATATTTGACAAATGTGAATGGAGCCCCGGGGAATTGATCGCCACACTATTTTCCACGTCCGCTGACTATCAGAGTGAGCGTTGAACGGATCGAAGGAATCAGTCTGATCTTCTGAGTGATGATGGTCTCCAGATCCTCCATGGTCTCCGAATTGACTCTTATTACGATGTCATATACCCCATATACAAGATAGGTCTCCTCAATTTCCTTGAACTTGGCCAAGGCGTCGATTATCTCAGATTCCTTTCCGATTTCCGAGTTTGCGAGTACGATCGCCCTAGGCATATGTACCAAATCGTTTTTATCAGCTATAATCTCATCGAATCGAGAAAAGTCCAATGATATCGATTCTATCCTTTCTACTCAATCTCTCATCGTTTCGAGACGGACAAGATGCCAGGTCTCTCATCAGGACCTGATAGACAAAAAGGTCCAGAGACCACGGAAGTTGACGCCGCAGACCATGCAACAGCTCTATATACGCTTCTTGAGATTGTCAGGTAGGGTTAGGAACAGTCCGAAGGCCGATGAGAATCGAGTTTCGAACTCCAATGATGAAGATGAGAGGTCAGCTGATCCGAAAGGAAGTGATGAGCCCTATGAGTGCAGATTCCATCGGCCAGGCTCGCTTTTCTTCCCCTTTGTGCGGTGAGGCGACTACCGGACCAGCTCATTTCACCGTTGCGGAATAGAGTTCTTATATGTGTTCCTCCGAAGAGCAAGACGATGACGGTCATTGGGGTGTGCGGCAGGCTCTGCGACAAGTGTCCGCTCTACGGATCCGAGTGCGAAGGCTGCCTTCAGGAGATGAAGATGTCTTCCAGGTACAAATGCGAGGTCTACCAGTGCGCAGTCGCGAAAGGCCTCGATAGCTGCGCGGGTTGCGACAAGTACGACTGCCTAATCACACACGAACATCGTTCTTTGTGTCCTCTCCTGGTGGAAAGAGGCATGCAACCTGTCGCGAGAAGGACACACTCGGTCGACAGCCCAGTACAATGACCTCTGGATTCTCTGTCGATCAGTAAGGACACACGACCGACTCTTGATTTCGAAAGATCATCTCAATCTTACGACTCTAACCCAGACACCCGGTGTTTCATCATCTTTAGCGTATCGTTTGGCTGCGGCGATCGTGACAACTTGAGAGTCATCAGGAATTATGACCTTCGCGAGGCCGTCGAGGACTGTTCGTATCAATTTGTCAAGATCGGGTCTTTTTGTATTCAGCTGTCTCTTCTTAGGGAGGCTCTTTGGCCTTGGAAGTATGAATGTCGTAGTGACCTCGTATCCGAAGCGAGTATCGCCTGAGTAGAACGACTGAGATCGCTTTTCGTTCGAGCATTGAGCCTCCATCGCGATTCGCAACTGCCACCTTTTCGTGTCCTTGTTGCCGTGGGTCGTGACGACTTTGTCGATTTTCTTTACGTAGAATGACCTTGTGCTTCCCTGGGGTTTGGGGTCGCCCGAAACATGGAACTGGATCACATCCTCCTGTTCACTTCCAGGTTTCTCCTGCTCAGCAATGAACTCGGTGTCATCGATCGGACTAATGTCGTACATTCCTGCCTCCAAATGCTTGTCGACCCGCTGTCCCATTGTCATTGCACTCAATCTCAGCGCTCATTAATCTTTCGTATGGGCATATATGCACT
>JAJRAG010000107.1 GCA_028682925.1 Methanomassiliicoccales archaeon | reverse complement strand
GTCTCGGGTCATCACGCGAACTCATTGATTGGCAGGAAGATTGGCGAGGTCGTCGATGGGATATTCGTCGGCCTCCCTGGGTACAAGCTTATGATCACTGGGGGCAGCGACAAGGACGGATTCCCGATGAGGAAGGATCTGCCTGGACCAAGGAGAGCTAGAATCCTCCTATCCAAGGGAATCGGTTTTCGGACCACTGAGAAGGGTCGGAGAGCCAAGAAGACGGTCAGAGGCAACACCATCTCACCTGAAACCATTCAAGTGAACATGAAGGTCAAGACCCAGGGATCCAAATCGATTGAGGATTTGATCAAGAAAGAGGAAACCAAATGAAGGTGCCGGAACAGCCCGAGATCAACATTGGGATGATCGGTCACGTCGATCATGGCAAGACCACCCTCACCAAAGCATTGAGCGGAGAGTGGACCGATCGTCATTCGGAAGAGATCAAACGCGGCATCTCCATACGATTGGGTTATGCCGACGTTGCGTTCTACAAGTGCCCGAACTGCGACCTTCCGAAGGCATACACGAACGAGCCCACCTGCAAGGATTGCGGCGGAGAGGCCAAGTTTTTGAGGGCGGTCTCTTTCGTTGACGCTCCGGGCCACGAGACGCTGATGGCGACCATGCTGTCAGGGGCTGCAATGATGAACGGTGCCCTTCTTCTGATCGCATCGAACGAGCCTTGCCCGCAGCCGCAGACGAAAGAGCATCTGATGGCGTTGACGATAATCGGAGTAGAGAAGATCATAATCGTTCAGAACAAGATCGATCTGGTCAACAGGGAAGAGGCTCTTGAGAACTATCGCCAGATAAAGAATTTCGTGAAGGGCACTATCGCTGAGAACGCGCCGATCATACCGGTTTCAGCTCACCATGATGTCAATATCGACAAGCTGATCGAGGCCATTGAGACATATATTACGACGCCGAGACTCGACTCGAAAAAGCCCTCAAGGATGAACGTCGCTAGATCGTTCGACATAAACATCCCCGGATCGTCTCCTGAGACGTTGAAGGGTGGTGTCCTGGGAGGGACCCTGATGCAAGGTATCCTTGATATAGGCGATGAGATTGAGGTGAGTCCAGGACGAAAGGTCGAGAGCGGCGGAAAGGCCAGCTGGGAACCAATAACGACCACGATCGAGTCTCTGCATGCGGGGGGTTTGGAGCTGGAGAGAGCGAAGCCGGGTGGGTTGATTGCGATCGGGACGAAGTTGGACCCGTCTCTTACGAAATCGGATGGATTAACCGGCAGGGTGGTTGGCAAGCCTGGGACTCTGCCAACGATGCTTCATAAATTCAAGATGTCGACGCATCTCCTGGATCGGGTGGTCGGCACCGCCGAGGATCTGGCAGTCGAGAACATCAAGACGAATGAGCCGCTCATGCTCAGCGTTGGGACTGCCACGACCGTGGGAGTAGTGACCAGCGCAAGGGAGGAGACGTCCGAGGTGGCGCTCAAGATCCCCGTGTGCGCTGAAGAGGAACAGAGGGTCGCGATATCCAGAAAGATATCTGGGAAGTGGCGTCTGATTGGTTATGGCATCATCAAGTGATATCAGAAGTAACACTGTGGTGCTCGATACGAACGCGCTCTTGATGCCTTTCGAATTCTCATTGAATATCGATTCAGAGCTGCGTGGTCTTCTGGGCAGTTGCGAGATCCTCGTTCCAGGTTCAATGTTAAGGGAGTTGAAACGCTCGAGCAACAAGCATGCAAAGGCGGCTCTGGAGCTTTCAAAGAGATACAGGATCGTTGAGACGGAAAAGCAAGGCGATGACGGGGTCTTGGACGTGGCTGTCAGGTTTGGCGCCACAGTCGTTACGAACGATTCAGAGCTGAGAAAGAGGCTTCATGAGAAGAAGATTCGGACGATTCATCTGAGGTCCAGGAGTCATCTAGTGCTCGATGAAGTCTAGACGAGCGGTCTTGGCAGATCGTCAGAATCGATCGACTCGTTCGCTCCTATGATGCTTAGTCTCCTCTCGAGGATTTTCTTTCCCAATTCGGTCGCGGCATACACCGGTATCTTGTTTCCGACGCTGAGCAAGGAACGTTCTGGGGCCATTTGCCTGATCCACTTAGAAGCGCAAGCCGTGATTATATCGCACGTGTCGAGGAGCCGTCTGGCCTCATTCTCCGTGACACCGGTAGTGTGAACCGCGAAAAGTGCGATATCGTCCCCAAAACGCCTTCTGATAGTCTCCGCTTCCTCTGCCGAGACCAAAGTGACCCCTATTCTTTCGAATCCCAGACCTTTGGCCAGCTTGACTCCATTGAACTGGTCTATCTTGCCCGTCTCTGGATCGAGAACCCTACCACGTCCGACCGAATCCAGTATCTCTGGATATGGTGTCGTTTGAATGATGCCCGACATTCGACCACCTATTCCCTGGACCAGGCTGGGGTCGGTGATTACCACGGTCCCAGCTCCGTCGCAGACCATGACAACGGAATCCAGGATTCCTTCTGAGATTGCCATCGCCATCAGTTCCGAGGTTCCAAAGGTGAGGAAGTCTCTCATCCTGAGCTGACGTCGTGGCGTGCACATTCCAAAGTCAGCAATGCGAAAATGGATGTTCTTATTAACGACATCCGATGTGATCTCGGTGATGCCCCGATGCTTCATGAAGAGTGGGCAGTAATCGAGCAGTGGAGTCCCCACCTCCGCGACCCTGCCATCCTCTATCACTACTCTGGTCCGGCCAAGTGCCTCGATAACATGCCTATCCAAAAGCACACCATTTACTGACCTAACAAGCTCCCACTACATAAAACGGGTGCACGATTTGCTCAAAGACTCCGATCATGTCAACACCATTGAGACCTCAATAGATCGCACAATCACTGTGAAACAATTATATACGAAGGGATGGAATCCGACCATCATTGACTGGGATATCAGGTCTGTTGAAAATCAGACTCGGTGTCCGATGACTTGAAATCAGACAACAGGGTGAGAGATGAACGACAAGTTCGTTGGCGCGCTGAGAATCATCGCACTTATGGGTGGTATCCATGACTACATCGCCATCTCATCGCGTGAACTCGGCGATATGCTGGGAATGAGCCAGCAGTCCGCCTCCAAACGGATTCTTGAACTGCTGGACAAAGGTTTCATCCATCGGGACCTGGGGGCGCGAAGGCAGAGGATAAAGCTAACTGACAAAGGAACGGATCTTTTGAGAAAGGAGTACCTGGAATACCAGAAGATATTCGAGATGAGAGACTATCTGCTTATTCGGGGCATCGTGATAACCGGTATGGGTGAGGGCCAGTATTACGTAACGCAATCCAGCTATCAGGAACAGTTCACCGAGAAGCTGGGATTTGAGCCATACGACGGCACCTTGAACATTCGCGTCACTCCGTCAGACCAGTCCAAGCTAGATTCGCTGAGAAGAGGCGGTGGAATCGTCATAAAGGGCTTTGAGAAGAACGGGAGGACGTTCGGCGATGTCAGGTGTTATCCTGCAAGAATCCAGAGCATTGACTGTGCGATAGCGATTCCAAGCAGATCCCATTACAGCGACGTGATGGAGATCGTCTGCAGGTACCATCTGAGACGCACTCTCGGATTGAAAGACGGAGACATGGTCGAAGTGCGCGTTTCCCTTTTGTAGGGCGGTTCTCGAATATCGAATCCGCTCTAGAACTTCCTCTTTACGTATTCTGCGACCGACTGGAATACAGCTCTGCCGTCCCCTGCGCCATTTGGATCGTTCTTCGTCCGGGTCCAGTCAGGATGTGTGTATCGGTGGAAGACCCTCTCTGGATGAGGCATTAGGCCAAGGACATTTCCAATAGGGTTGCATATTCCCGCTATGTTGCGGACGGACCCGTTGGGATTCCATGGATACCCACCATATTCGCCTGAGGGATCTACGTATCTAAACACGATTTGGTCCTCCTCCGTCAATCGGTCAAGGAGCTTCTCCTTCTTCTCCGTCGGTAGCATCAGATTCCCTTCAGCGTGCGCGCTTGGGAACATGACCGTCTTCCCTTTTGGTAGCGTTCTGGTGAAGACGGACTTGCCTCGATTCTCATGCCTTAGAAAAGTCGGGATGCATTCGAACCTGCCAGAGGCATTTGTCGCCAGAGCTGCCTGTGGTTCTTTGGTCATCACTTCGTCGAAAGCAGGAAGCATCCCCAGTTCGACCAGTATCTGGAATCCGTTGCATATGCCGATCACGGGTTTCTCGTCCAAAACGAACTCTATGAGCTCCGAGGACAATGCGCTCTTCATCCTTGCAGCGAAGATCGCTCCCGCCCGAACATAGTCACCAGCGGAGAAACCTCCTGGAAGAGCGAGGATATCGTATTCTGAGAGGTCCCTTCTCATCGAGGAAGGGCATGCGCCGATTAGCTGCTTGAGGTGGACTCTCTCCGGGTTTGTTCCCGTCTCTTTGAAAGCCGAATAGGTCTCGTCCTCACAATTGGTGCCCTCGATTCTCAGTACGCAGACCCTGATGTCGTTGAGCTTCATCGGCACCACCTCACCCTAGCAGCCTCCAGAACGGCTCGGACCAAGTCTTCCTGATCTTGTCCACTTTGAGACCGATGGGATTGGTGTTATCCTCCAATATCAATGATCGTCCCCCGAGAATGCCTATCCTGGTCGCGGATTCTTTCATCGTCCTTAGCCATTCCTTCTCCCTACGCTCATCGACCTCCACGACCCACCTTGAGTTCGACTCGGAGAACAGTCTGACGATGATAGGGACATGCTCGATCGAGGAGAGACTGCCTTCGAAACCGATGTCCCCGCCGATGCACATCTCCGCCAGTGCGACGGCAAGTCCTCCATCTGAGACATCGTGACACGCCCGGACGATTCCCAAGTCCATGTTCTTCTTCAATGAGGTCATGTACCTGGACATCGTAATCAGATCGACGTCGGGGACAATCCCTCCTTCTCCTCTGAACCTACGAAAGAGCGCCGATCCGCCCATCTCATCTTTCGTCTCCCCTACGATGTAGACTGGATTGCCAGCCTCCTTGAAATCAGAGGTTATGCAGCGTCTGACGTCCTCGACGATTCCGACCCCCATCACTGTCGGTGTCGGCGGCACCCCGCCTTTCGGGGTCTCGTTATAGAAGCTGACATTGCCAGATGGTGCCCCTATGTGGAGAGCCTTCGCTGCGTCCCCGATGCCCCTTACAGCCTCTCTGAACTCTCCCAATCTTTCTGGTTTCTCTGGGTTCCCGAAGTTCAGACAGTCCGTTAGCGAATGAGGGACAGCTCCAACCGCCGTCAGGTTTCGACACATCTCGTCGACAGCGCTCAATCCTCCTCTGTATGGATTGAGCGCAGTGAACCACGGATTCACTCCTACGGCAATCGCCAGTCCCCTGTAAGAGTCCCTAAGCGGTTTGATTACCGAAGCGTCCCCGTGCGTCCTCGAACCGATCTTTCCTTGAAGCGGCTTTATGACCGTGCTTCCTCGGACCTCATGATCATATTGTGTGATCACCCATTCCTTGGATGCTTCGTTCGGGTCGGAGAGCAGTGAGATTAGGACATTATTCAGATCTTTAGGGAGCTTAGGAGCGACAACATCTCTTTTTGTCGAAGGTCTAGCTACTCTCGTCGGTCGACAGTACTCGGGTCCCTTCGTCAGAAAATCTAGGTCAAGCTCAAACACCACAAGACCGTCGTAATAGAGTTTCACGATCTTGTTCTGGATGACCTTGCCAATTACTGTGGCCGGGACATCCCAAAGATCGAATATCTCCATGATTTTCCGCACGTTCCTCTTTGAGGCGGAGAGCATCATTCTCTCTTGAGATTCCGATACCCAAATTTCCCAAGGAGCTAGGCCCGTCTCCTTCAACGGAACTTTATCCAACTGCACATCGGCCCCACATCCTCCTGCCAGTGTGATCTCTCCGACCACGCACGACAGGCCGCCTCCTC
>JAJRAG010000106.1 GCA_028682925.1 Methanomassiliicoccales archaeon | reverse complement strand
TGACCTTCCTCGGTCTTGTCGGCGTGGCCCTCCCGAACGCGACCCTCAATATCGGGCTACAGTCCACTACCGCAAGCGTCTCCTCGATGATCCAGGCCTGCGGACCCGTATTCACCGTGGCACTGGCAGTGGTCTTCTTGAAGGAGCGTCTTGGAGGCGCGAAGATCGCAGGCACAATCTTGGCGATTGTCGGGACGTTGTTGCTGATCAGCCAGGGCGGTGTAGATTTCAACAACAGTACTTTCGTCGGGAACCTTTTCGTGCTCCTTTCTGCGATGTTCTACTCGATTTCTGGCGTGGTGACGAAGAAGGCGCTCGAGCGCCATCATCCTCTGACGATCACGGGCTGGAACATAGCTATCGGATCGCTGTTTCTATTTCTCTTCAGCCCGATCGAGTTCGGCCAGACGGTAGCCTTCCCACCGGACATGATCGCAATCTTACTGATACTGGCAGTGTTCCCAGGCTGCTTGGCCTTCCTATTCTACAACTACGTTTTGCAGAAGAAGGAGCTAAGCTCGATATCGTTCTTCGTATACCTCATCCCGGTATTCTCGACGATCATTTCGATGGCTATGCTGGGAGAGGTGGTCACAGCGGAAACTGTATTATTCGCCTCCCTCGTTATAGCCGGTGTCGCCCTCGCTCAGTATGGGAGAGCGACGCTCAGGAGAATCAGAGGAAGATGAGACCCGATGAGCTCGACCTGCCAAAGGGAGTTGTGGAGATACTTCGAAAGGAAGGAATCATGGAACTATATCCTCCTCAGAGCACCGCCCTTCCCCTTGCACTCGCTGGCAAGAACCTGGTGCTCGCCATGCCAACTGCGAGCGGCAAGTCTCTCATCGCTTACCTGGCCGCCTTGAAGCATGTCTTGGAAGGGGGAGGAAAGGTCTTGTACATCGTTCCGCTGAGAGCGCTGGCGGCGGAGAAATTCGAGGATCTGAAGAGATTCGAGGAACTTGCGGTACGGGTGGACATCTCCGTCGGTGATTTTGACACCCCGGACCCCCACCTCGAGAGCTTCGACATAATCGTGGCGACATCGGAGAAGGCAGACTCCCTCCTGAGGCATCGGAGCAAGTGGCTGGAGAGCATCTCGCTGGTCGTGGCGGACGAGGTCCATCTGATCCACGACCCAGAGCGAGGACCGACCCTTGAGATCACCCTTACGAAATTCAGGAAATTCAACCCCAACCTTCAGATCATAGCGCTGTCTGCAACGATCAAAAACTCGCAGGAGCTTGCGAGCTGGCTCGGAGCCGAGCATATATCAAGCGATTGGAGACCTGTCCCGCTCAAGGAGGGAGTGTTCCTCGATGGAACAATACGATTCACCGACAACACCACAAGGAAGGTGGAGGACAGGAAGGATGCGGTCTGGAGCCTGACGAGAGACTCATTGCAGGAGGGGGGACAATGCCTTGTTTTCGTCAACACCAGAAAGTCCACGGAATCGCTTGCGTTGAAATACAGCCCTCTGACTAAGGAATTCGTGAAAGGGGGGAAGGAGCTCGAGAAGGACATCGAAAGGATATTGGAAGAGGAGGTCGAACCGACATCAATCGGGAAGAGACTGAGGAACTGCATTATGCGAGGGATCGCATTCCACAACGCTGGATTGACAAATGAGCAAAGAAGACTTGTGGAGAACGCGTTCAAGAAAGGGGACATCAAATGCATAATCGCGACCCCCACCCTCGCCGCCGGAATAAACCTGCCAGCCAGACGAGTCATCGTACGCGACGTCTACAGATACGAGACGAACGTGGGCCATGTGACGATCCCGGTCCTCGAGATCAAACAGATGTGCGGACGGGCAGGCAGGCCCAGATACGACAAATTCGGAGAAGCGATCCTGGTGGCGAAGAGCGAGGAAGAGAGACAGTTCCTAATGGAAAACTACCTTCTGAACGAGACCGAGGAGATATTCTCGAAGCTTGGGAGCGAACCGGTCCTGAGGTCACATGTTCTTGCCACGATCGCGACCGGAACCGCGAACACAAGAGAGTCGTTGATGGACTTTTTCGATTCAACTTTCTTCGCTCACCAGACAAGTACGGTCGGGCTGGAGGGGGCAACGGACAGTGTTCTCGATTTTCTCGAGAAGGAGGGAATGGTCCGATCCGACCATGGGCTGAAGGCAACGTTCTTCGGAAAGAGGGTCTCGGATCTCTACATCGATCCGCTGTCCGCAATCCGACTCAAGGAGGCGCTGATAGCGTACAAAACGGATTCCTCCCACTTTGGGATTCTCCATGCCGTCTGCTCCACTCCGGACATGTTGAACATGTATCTGCGTCGTGGTGAATATGAAGTAATGGAGGAGATACTCATGCAGAGAGGCGGGGAGCTCCTCCTGCCGCCCCCTGAAGACCTGACCGAGTATGAATTCTTCCTCTCCGAACTGAAGACGGCGTCCGCGCTCGAGGAATGGATCGGGGAGTTCGAGGAGGACGACGTTTTGAAACGATATAACATGGGACCGGGAGACCTGAAGAACAAGGTCGAGGTCGGAGAGTGGCTCGTCTACTCGATGAGAGAGCTGTCCAAGATATTCAACAAGGACGCATATCCAGAATTGACGGACCTCATGACCAGGGTGAGATACGGCGTCAAGAGAGAGCTTCTCGATCTCGTCAGAATAAAGGGCGTGGGAAGGGTCCGCGCAAGGATTCTTTTTGACCGTGGCTTCAAGTCATTGAACGATGTCAGATTGGCGGGTATCACCGACTTAGCCAGGCTACCGAAGATAGGAGATGCTCTGGCAAGGACCATAAAGCGACAAGTAGGGGATGCGTCGGGACGAGGCGATGATATCGACATCGAATCACTGACGACGAACGCTACCGAGAACGGTCAGCGCCGCCTGACCGATTTCTAGAAATCTGTGATCGCCCGGGTCACGAGGAAGTGGTTGTTCTTCTTGAGGAAAGAGAAGTAGCAGGTCGAATGGTCGGTCTCCCTCATCTTGACGCACCGGATTCGGCGGTGGACTTCGCTCTCGCTGTCCTCCACCATCCTAAGATGGATGATGCCATCTGCTAGGAAGTCAGCGTCATGCGATCCATAGTGGGTGTAGGGTCCGACCGGCATCTCGGAGATTATCACGGTCGTGATATCCAAGGATCTGAGCCATTCGAAAAGACGGAACATATCCTCTCTAGGCTTGTTGAAGTTCGATATCAGCTCGAGGGCGCCGAGAGAATCGATTACCAGCAGCTCATAGTTCATGCGCCTCTTGGTCTCTGAGACCGCGAATCTGAATGTGTCGAGCCAACCCGGCCCTTCTGCGTTCTTTCTCATCTCCCCTACGTCGAGGATTTCCACCCTTCCGAGGGTGTCGCCCCTGAAGCCCATGTTGTCCATCTGGCGCAGAAGGCTTCGCTTGCTCTGCTCAAGCGAGATGTAGAGCCCGTTGATACCGTCCTTTTTCGCGTTCATGAAAAGGACATAGTATGCGAAAGAGGATTTCATCGTGCCTGCCTCCCCTGCCAGCAGCACGATGTGACCTTGAGGTATCCCGCCAGCAAGGTTCTCGTCAAACCCCTGCACGTAGGTCTTGAACTTAGTCCTGACGTCCTCTGAGCTCATCGATGAGTTCCCACCTGAATATGGTCAAGTCGAATAAATATCATTTGCCCCATGGCTATCGCTCATGAGGGACGACAGCCTTCTTGACGGATTCGAAATCCGCATGGATAGGCTTGATCCTCCCGAAGGACTTTAGGACGATATCTGGGTCCTTGAGGACGTTCCCGGTGCAGATGCACACGACTCTCTCGTCCTTCCCGATCTCGCCCGTCTGCACGAGCTTTATCATTCCGGCGACAGACGCCGCGCTAGCTGGCTCCACACCTATCCCTTCGGATCTGCCGAGAATCTTCTGAGCATCGAGTATCTCTCCGTCTGACACCGCCACAGCGCATCCTTTCGTATCATAGATCGCTTTCAATGCCTTCTTGCCGCTTACTGGATTCCCAATTCTGATCGCAGTAGCGACGGTCTCTGGCTTCTCAATCGGAGTGAAATCGCTCTTGCCCGCGTTGAATGCATCGACGATCGGCATCGAACCGCTAGCCTGGACACCCACGATCTTGGGGATTTTCGCGATCCATCCAATCCTATTCAACTCGGCCAATCCTTTGTACACAGACCATATGTTGCCCGCGTTCCCGACGGGCAATACTATCCTGTCCGGGACCCGGAAATCGAGCTGGTCAACTATCTCGAATGCCACCGTCTTCTGGCCCTCCGGTCTGTAAGGATTGATCGAATTCAACAAGTAGAGGTGTCTCTTGGCGGCCAGCTCCCTCACGATCCGGAGCGCGTCATCGAAGTTGCCATCAATCGCGATGACCTTCGCACCGAAGAACACGGCCTGGGCGAGCTTGCCCGCAGCTACGTTCCCCGCAGGCAGCACTACCGCACAGTCAAGCCCAGCCTTGGCCGCATACGCGGCAAGGGACGCAGACGTGTTTCCCGTCGATGCGCAGCCTACGACCTTCGCCCCGATTTCCAAAGCCCTCGTCACGCCGACGGTCATCCCCCGATCCTTGAATGAACCAGTAGGGTTCGCACCTTCGTATTTCACCCAGATCCTATTCAGACCGACCACGCTCGCCAAAGAACGACAATTGTACAAAGGCGTCCCGCCCTCCTTGATCGAGATGGCGTTCTTCTCGTCGACCGGAAGGAATGGAGCATATCTCCAGACGCCAATGGGCCTCTTCCTCAAATCGTAAGGTGTCAGATCATTCAATTCTGTCAAGTTCATTTCCAGATCTAGTAGACCTCCGCATCCTGGGCAACTGTCCAGATAGGGATCGGAAACCACCCGACCGCATTCCCAACACTTCACATCGTAGGTCATCTAGACCATCCTCCGACATCCCTCACCTGGCTCTGTCACCCACGACACACAGTCTATGCTGTTGTCCACGTACAGTCCGCGCAGCGCTTCTGCGATTTCAATTCCATCAATGGACCGCTTGTCGAAGACTGCGGCAATGCAGGGTCCCGAGCCTGCGAGGAAGGACCCCGTAGCGCCACGTTCTATGGCGAGTGCCTTGGCCCTCTCCATATGAGGGATCAAATGCGCCCTCGCAGGCTCGATCACGACGTCCTTCATGCTATGTCCGACAAGCTCGACGTCCCCGCTACACATACCGAGGACCAACCCGGAGGCGTGGCTTACCTCAAAGACCATCCTGTCAAGACCTATGCTTGTAGGAAGCACCTTTCTTGCTTCCCTGGTGGGAACCATGATGTCCGGCATTGCTACTACGATGCCCAGGTTGCCAGGGGGTTCGACCTTGATTATCTCGAATGGATCGTACGAGCTCACCATAGTGAATCCGCCCATTAGCGCTGGGCCAACGTTGTCTGCATGAAAGCTGCCAGAGGTCATTTCCTCCGCCTTCGCGGCACAGAGAACGAGCTGTTTCATTGTGAGTGGATTGTCCAAGAGAAGGTTCGTGGCGTAAGCTCCACCTGCCGCCGAGGCGCCAGACGACCCTATCCCGCTGCAAGGTCTGACACCTTTCGTTATCTTCATCGCGACTCCGAAATTCGCCTTTCCAAGTTCGAGCACTTGGTCGGAAGAAACTCCTGCGGAATTGCGCCTGAAATCGAAGGGGATCCTATCGGATCCCAACCCATCTATCGCTTCGATGACGACGCCTGGAGAAGAAGTCTTTCTAATCTCTATTGTATCGAACGGTTGCTTGAGAGCAAGGCCGAAAACGTCGAAGCCCGGACCGAGATTGGAAAGACTGGCGGGGGCCCTCACAACCGCTCGATCCACAGACATCCACTCACCTTCTTCCCAGCAACGGCTGACTCTTTCGCTCAGTCCAGTGTCAGTCGTGTCCTCGAAGATAAAGCTTTCGAGAACCATGCCATTCGAGCGAGGTATTGTCAGTAGCAAACCCTTGG
>JAJRAG010000105.1 GCA_028682925.1 Methanomassiliicoccales archaeon | reverse complement strand
CGAACCGCATGAGGGTGAAGAAGGTCAATGTCATAAGCGACTATGGTAAGCTGAGCTGCAGCACGTCGAATTACCTTCTTCCTCTGGAATTCATCAGCAGGCAGTATGTCGCTGGATCGCTACATGATCGGATCAAGAGCGGGGAGATCGCGATCGAAGATCTTGGCTTCGGGATCGGACACAAAGTGGAATATGGGGAGAAGTTGCCCAAGACCTTCTTTGAGACGACGACAAAACTAGAGAAGGTCGACAGGGAGCTCTCTAGGGACGAAGCCATCAAGATCGCTGGGCTTAACGAGGAGGAATACGAGCGGGTCGTCGAGACCGTTATGAAGATCGACGGTTTGATCGCGTCCGAAGCAGAAGAGAGGATGCTAATCCACGTCGATGGCAAGAAGGAGTTCGCCTTCGACGAGAACCGCAGATTGATGGTCGTCGACACGTTCGGCACAACTGATGAGGACAGATGGTGGGACCAGGATTCTTACGCTCTGGGCAAGTTCGTGGAACTTAGCAAGGAGGCCGTGAGGCAGTATTACAGAGATACGGGCTACCACGAGAAGCTCATGGACGCGAGGCGGAACGGGAGTCCGGAGCCAGACATACCCCCGCTCCCGGATAAGAAGGTCAAGGAGATAAGCGATCTCTACATCGAGATGTTCGAGAGGATAACTGGAGAGAGCTTCCGTTAGTTCGATCAATCTCTTTGGTCCGGTCGCCGGTTTATTGATATGGACTGGATCGGATTCTTTCTCTCATTTGTCAACTGGCGGAAAGGATATTAAGACCGAAAGACTCAATGTGGCCTAGTGCCTGACGAGATTGAGAGAATATGACATGAACAAAGGAACTCGAGCTCTGACACACGACCAGGAGAAATCATGAAGTCTCTGGTGATCATGATTCCTGTCGGCATCAAAGGAGAGGATTGAATTAGAATCGTCCACGTCATGAACTGGTACGTTCCTGGAATGGGCTACCAGGAGAATTTTCTGCCAGCCGAGCAGAAGAGGCTCGGTCATGATGTCAAGATCATTGCGTCGACTCAACTTCCTTCGGATTTGTGGCCTCAGTTCCTACCACCCGAGATGTCTCGCAATAGCCTGTTGAAAGAAAAGACCAGTGGAGAGAATGGTGTCATGATCTATCGAACTCGCGGCTACAGGTTCAGGGATAGTGCCCTGATACTCAACCTGGGAGTGGTGAAGAAGCTCAGGGAGCTGAAACCCGATGTCGTTCAGGCTCATGACGCATTCACGATTTCAACGCTGATAGCCATCCTTTACGCTCGCAGGTTGAATTACTCGGTGTTTGTGGATGATCACAGTCACGAACGCTATACGAATACATCGACCCCCTTGATGAGGATCTATCTGAACTCTGTTAGGATGTTCCTCAAGTTCTTTGGAGGTAGGGTCGGGAGATTCATGCCAATCAACGAGTCCTCGAAGGCGATATTGCAGAAAGTCCTGAAGATACCTGAGAACCAGATCCAGATTGTTCCGTTGGGTGTCGAGACCGACCGCTTTACCAAGTCAGCGGAGATGAAAACACGAGGCAGGAAGATCGTCGGCGTAGGAGAAGGAGAGTCACTAGTCATCTTCGCTGGAAAGCTGGATATGCACAAGAAGGTGGAACTGCTGATGAAAGCTTTTAGCGAGGTCGCTGCAAAAGACCCGAACATGAGGCTGTTGATCCTCGGCAGCGGTCCCAGCTCAACTGCACTAGAACGCACGGCGGGCAGTCTAGGAATTGCTGATCGCACGAAGTTCATTGATTTGGTACCGAACTCTGAGCTCCCATTGTACTACAACGCAGCCGACATTGGAGTCTGGCCGTCTAGCCCCACGATCACAGTCCTAGAGGCCGTGTGTAGCGGTTTGCCTGTCATCGTTCCCGATGATGAACCTGCATACGAAATCCTCTACAGGAACAATGCCGTCATGACGTTCGGCAGAGGGGATACGAAGGCTCTGGCAGAGGCATTGGGTCTGCTGGTTCAGAATCCCAGCCTCAGATCATCTCTGTCATCTGCAGGTTTGTCGCTTGGGGTAGAAGTCCTTTCATGGACCAAAATTGCCGAAACGACTATCGAAATCTATTCGTCCGCGTCTTGCGCAAAGGGTGATCAGAGGCAGAGGTAGGCGACATGGAGGGAATGGACGAACCCAGTCGACCAACGACAGTCTGGAAGTAGAGACGCGTCTTCAGTCGTAGATGAACGTCTTATTCTTGGGGCAATACGTCAGTGTCTATTCTTCGTTTCTCCTCCAAATGCTTGGTAGTCGCTTTCGTATCTCTCAAGAATTCTCCCGGCTGCATTCGGCATGCTGGTCGATCTTATCGATGATGTTGGCATTCGGGATCGCGGGTCGTTTGTGAATTTCGTCTCAAATTCCGAGCTGCCGACATTCTATGACGCAGCCAATGTAGGAATGCGGCCCGGCAATCACCCGATCACAATGGTCGAGGCAGTAGCTACTGGACTGCCAGTAATTATTCCTCGCAACATCCTGGAGTATGAGGTGCTTTCGGATGCATCTGCCTCTCTCGATTTTGAACGCGGGGACTACACTTCCCTTTCAGAGGCGATGTCGAGGCTGGCGAATGAATACCGGTTGAGAGACTCAATGCGAGGCAACGCGCTGAACCTAGCCATAGGCAAGTTGTCCTGGGAAAAGATTGCCAAAGATTCGATATCGACATACTCAAGGCATATGAGTCCCAGCCGTTCCTGAATCAATAGTGTCCATTGACAGATGATTTGATGCATCTCCGTCAAATCTGTCCATAGGTCATTTCTTACCGTCAAGTGGTTCCGGGCAGGCTCTCAGTGGTTCTCCTCTATCAACTCCCACTTCGCCGGTATGTTGACAACCCCTGGTCTCCAACGAAGTGCGTCCTTGGAGTCCAAGTTCGGAGTGATGTTGAAATTGTATGCATCGTCGATCACGTCATATTCCGAGAAATTGGTACCGTAGCATCCCAGTCCGATGTTCAAATTACCCCGCAGGAAGGGATTCGGTTCTATGTGGACACTGAAGATGTAGCTGCCGCGGTCAAGTCGCTCCAGGTCCAAAGAATCATAGTGCACGGTCGTCAGAATGTTCCTACCAACCTTGTCTCTGAAGGTCACTCCGATTATCTTCATCTCTATGGGTTTTTCGACCCTCAGATTGAGACGCAATCTGAATGGCTCTCCCTCCGTTATTGACTCCACCGGGGCGCCGTGTTGGTTCATCAACTGAAGCCATGTGAATCTGGCCTGACCGCTGCCCTTCCGACTTATTGTTGGGGAATCTAGATTGTTCTCCTTCGAGAAACTGGCCATTCTCAGATATTCCGCGACGACATCGTGGGAATCTGCGTACATCTTCATGCTACCTTGCTCAAGCCATATGGTCTTCTCGCACAATCCTTCAATTGCAGCCATGTTGTGGCTGACGAAAAGGACTGTCCTTCCTCCTTCGCTGACGTCCTTTATCTTGCCCAAGCATTTCTTCTGAAACTGCGCGTCCCCGACCGCAAGTACCTCATCCACAAGGAGTATCTCTGGCTCCAGGTGGGCCGCCACTGCGAATGCGAGTCTGACGTACATGCCGCTCGAATATCTTTTGACAGGCGTGTCGAGGAACTTCTCGACCTCGGCGAATTTGACAATGTCTTCAAAGTTCCTCTCGATTTCGACTTTCCTCATGCCGAGGAT
>JAJRAG010000104.1 GCA_028682925.1 Methanomassiliicoccales archaeon | reverse complement strand
CAATCTTCTGTCCCTCCGCTATCTTCTTGGCTCTCAAGGCTTGCTTCAAGGCTTCTGTGTATTCGGTTCTGCCATAGCAATCCTTCGCGGCAGTCAGGGTGTTCTCTGCCTCTACAACATCGACCCCTTGCTTCGATGCCGTGTCTATGCACATTCTGGCCGACTCTATCATGAACTTGGACTCAATGTAGTTCTGCGGTAGTTTCTTGATCTCCTTGAATGTAGGACTCTGCTCTATGACCGGTTCCTCCACAGGACTTGAGGGAAGTTGCTCGGCCGGTTCCATTTTGGTTTCTGCTTTGCACTGTCTCAGGATGGAACGTGATTCCTCCGCCAGCTCCTTGCACATCAAGTACTCCCGCCGTTGGTAAGCCGCCTTCGCCTTCGCCAGCAATTGATCCGCTTCCCTCGTATCGCGTCCCTGGCCTTTCAGGGCGTCAGAGACAGCTTGTGTGGTCATCATTGCGTTGTATGCATCATCCTGCACAAGCGTCATGTCAACCTTGCCCTTCCTTACGGATTTCATGTATCTCAGCTCTAGGTAGACCACTACAGCCAGTACCGCCAAACCAACGACAACGATCGCTATTGTCGAGTCGAATGGAAGAGCCATTAGTGGCACCGACTTCTGATTTCGTTACCGCCAATCCCTCTTAAAAATCTTGTTATTCGATTGAGACTTTGTGATAACGCTGGCGACTCATTTCCTCATCTGTCGCTTGAGCGAACATGACGGTCTTCGCGTCAGAGCTTTCGTAAGAAGTGAGAGGGAGAATGGCTGACAGCGATCCAAGCTTCCCGTGGGCTCGCGCACCACAGTACAACAGAGAACGTGGGCGGGCTTAACTGCCGGGTTCGAATGAGACCGGGTGTATCCCCGCCGCTATGGCCGTCATACCATTCGCGTATCTCGCCCAAAGTGAATGCCTCTATTTATAAATTGTCCTGTGAACCCCCGCTTGATGTGAGTCTCATCTGGAATGCGGGTCGACAGTCGATCCAGCGATGGTCACGATTTCCTCTTCCTCGACAATGATGGGGTCCTTCTCAATGAATGCGAGTTGCTGAGTGCTGAAGGCTCTTGGGTCTATGGTCGTGATCAGAATACCTTTTCTCACGATCACTGTTTCATAAAGCAAGTTCAACAACTTCAGTATCTTGCCGAAATCGTTATGCATTACCAAGTACTCCAACCCATCCAGTACTGCGACGGGTTTGGCGTTTCCTTCGTAGAATCTGATCAGGTTGTCAGTCAGTATGCCGACGTTCTGCGGACTGATGTTCCTCGTGCCAACGCTGTCTGACAGCCAAAACACAGTCTTCTCGGGAATGCCAAAGTCCTCTTTCAGTTGCTCTGGGTGGACCCTTGAGACGCACAGCGTCGTGTATCCGGCACTCGTGAAGTCACTAATGAGATGGTACATCCTGTCGGGTTTTCTAGCCTTGAAAATATAGAACCCACCAGGTCTCAGGTCTACTGGCACTTCTTCCCACCTTTTTGCTCTGTCAATCCCGCAGAGATCATTCAGCGGTCCTATTGAACTAGTTACTTCTGAGGCTTAATCCCTTTGGTGCATATCCTGGGTCACAGCCACGAAATGATAATCAGAGCAATAACGGACCCGCTTGCCATCGAGGCCACGTTGTTGCCTAGCTTAGAAACGAATCCTTTTCGCTCAAGCGTCGCTCCGATGAAGCTATCGATCGTGCAACCGAGGAAACCCATTGATATCGGAATGAGGATTCTGAGGTCAATTGGCTGAGCGGGCAAGACTATCAGCCATCCCAGAATTGACGAGAGGATGGAAGCGGACAAGGCTGCGGATGTCCCGAACAGGGATACACCTCCGTCGGATCCGGGCTCGACTCGCTCGTATGTAGTTATCAGGCGCGTGCGTGGGCTGAGAATCCCGAGCTCGCTCGCTGTGGTGTCTGCCGCCGTGACGCTTATCGCGGAAAGGTAGACAAGGCCAGATTCAAGACTAGATTGGGATCCTGATGACCATGATGCTACAGCGATAATGGCGGGTACCAGACCGTTTGCCAAGACGTTCTTGTAGGTTCTCTCTCCTTTCTTGCCTTCCTGAAGCCCTTTCTTGATTTTTACCTCTAGCTTGTATCTCGTGACGGCGAACGCCAGAAGCACGAACACGATTAGCAGAACGAGCCAATTGACCGAACCGAACATTCCGATGACTACCCCTATCAAGAAAGAGGCGACACTGCCGCTTGTTGTCATGAGCTTGAACTTGAACGCCAGGATTGACAATATTGCGCACAAGCCAAGGACAATCCCCAGATTCTCCAGGGGGGACATTATGGGAGCATATAGGGTAGTCGATATTAAGATTGGCGCGATTCCTCAGATCTCAATGGATAGGCCTTCTCAGTCCTTGCCCTTCTGCACGCTGGAAGATTCTTGCTCTGACGATGTTGACAATCCCGCATCATCCTTCAAGATATCATAGGCAACCTTCTCCAGATCATCGACACTGGCGTTGCTTAGGTCGACGCCGCAAGAGGGACACTTCTTCGAATCTGGGGAGATCTTCCGGTCACAGATCGGGCACTCGATCATCAACGGTGCGATTTCCTGGGGGGAGCGTCGGACCCGGATGATCCGTGTGATGGACAATGTCTGCTTGAATAGCGGTTGGGTCTTGTCCTTGACTCCTCTGACGCTTTCTAGGTCCCCGTCCCACTGCGCGAAGACAGGTCCGAAGTCTTTCTGGATGTCCTCGATTACTTGCAAGAGCTTCTGCGGGATCTTGCCTGCGTTTCTTCCATGAAGAACCGCTGCAAGATACACTCTGTCACCCTTCTCGACCAATATCTTCTT
>JAJRAG010000014.1 GCA_028682925.1 Methanomassiliicoccales archaeon | reverse complement strand
GTTCCTGGAAGGATTCTTGAGCTCAAAGCTTTCGAACGAGGACGTGTTCAACGACGGAGGTCATGGTCTATTCCGTCTCAAAAAGAGGCTTCCGAAGCCGGACCGGATCATGGTGACGGGGCCGAATAGGGGCATGATGGAAGACTCAGGTCTCGAATTCACATACGCCACGCCGGCCGGCGACGTGATGATGACCGGACCTATGGGATTGAACAGGGCCGTCACTTTTCTTCTCGATCGTACATAGGATCGAGCTGTCTGGAATCACGCGGACTAATGCCCTGCATCTTTGAGCATCCAATGAACTCCGTTTCCATTCTTTTCCAGAGAGAAGATGGCAGGTTCGCCCACATCATTCTGCAAAGATGATATCGTCCGAATCCGTTCTTGGTTTCTCAATGGACACGCCTCCGAATCGAACACCAACTCACGTTGATTTTGGACCCAATAATCGCAAGAATGATATCGTGCATAGATGCTGATGTCACCTGTCGGCCGACTATGACAGACTCCGAGAAATCGATGAACAACGAGACCTCAGGGAGATGTGATTCCGACATTCTCGTCAGCGTTGTCATTCCAGCTTTCAATAGGCCGAACCTACTGCACAGGGCGATAATGAGTGTGATCGACCAGACTCATAAGAATCTTGAGATCTTTGTGGTTGATGACGCATCCACCGAAGACCTGAGATCTTTGCTGGAAGGTTTTTCCGACGACCGCATCAATTACCTAAGGCACGAAATCAACAAGGGCGGTTCTGCGGCGAGGAATACAGGCATAAGGCACTCACACGGAGAGTACATCGCATTCCTTGATAGCGATGATGAGTGGTTTCCCAAGAAGATCGAAACGCAACTGGCAGATTTCTTGAAGAAAGCCCCTACGTACCACGCTTCATATTGTCGATATGAGGTCTTCGACGATGACCTGGGGAAGGTCGTAAAGTACAGGGGATTCGGTCGAGAAGGCAATCTCCTGTCCGACCTGTTGTTCAAGAATTGTATAGGGACTACATCATCGATATTGATCAGGAAGGAGTGTTTGGACAGGATCGGTGGCTTCGATGAGATGTTGCGATCAGGACAAGAATGGGAAATGTACATTCGGTTCTCGAAGTACTATTCTTTCGCATATGTCGACTCCTCGCTCCTAAGGTACCATATACATAAGCAAGGAAGAATAGGCGATTCGAAGCACGCTGAGACACCCTCATACATATATGAAAAGCACAAGGAGCTGTACATGGGAAACCGGAAAGCCAATGCGGCAATGTTGTCCGATGTGGGATACTGGGAAATGGCTCTGGGCGATGTACGCAAAGCCAGAAGATGTTTCTTGAGATCCCTGTTGGCGGATCCCCTATTGATGAGGAACTATCTGAGGATCCTGATGAGCTTTCGAGGTCGTTTGGTGTCCGAATAGCGGATTGTCCACACGTCCTCGTAACTTACGTAGAGAGCGTTTTGGCCCATTCTTCTCGGGGTCACGAAGATAGAATCTCATTCTCAGGCTTGTTGCTGGATTGTCATTGGTTGGGCTCACTTTTCGTATGAAGACAATATGAGAATGTGCGAAGCACTATTAGTCTCGACCATCGATATCAATTATAGGCAGGGTGATATTTCGAGAAGCAAGGACGTCCTTGGAGGCGTTTGTGCACCAGAATGAGACTGGGGAAGTCTGTAGAGCAGAATCCCCCGGACTTGTGAGCGTGATAATACCGACATACAATAGGCCAGAACTACTAGCTCGAGCTATTCGCAGCGCAATAGGCCAGACCTACCGAGATCTTGAGATAATCGTTGTGGACGATGGTTCGCAGAGACAGGTCGTTGAGGGGGTCGGTGATACTCGAGTGAAGTACCTGAAGCACGAATCGAACGAAGGTGTATCGGCTGCGAGAAATACCGGAATTCATCATTCGTCCGGACGTTACATTGCTTTCCTGGATGACGATGACGAGTGGATGCCCGAAAAGACTGAACTGCAATTGGAAGATCTAAAGAAGAAAGGATCAAGGTACAAGGTCTCATACTGCCTTAGAGAAATATTCAGGGATGAGAACAAAGAAGTGATCAGACAGTCCATGCCTGGTTGGGATGGAAACCATCTTGAGGCATTGCTTAGTGGGGATTATGTTCCGTCCCCATCTCTTGTTTTGCTCGAAAGGGAATGCCTTGAGAAAGTCGGAGTGTTCAGAGAAGACTTGCGCCGTTTGGAGGATCGGGAATTCCTGATCCGTCTTGCCAAATACTACGACTTTGCCTGCCTGAATCGGGCCCTTGTCAGGTATCACGTACATACGGGAGGAAGAATATCAGATGATTTGCCATCGCTCCTTGTGGCCTATTCGATCGTATATAAGACTCACAAGCATCTTTTCTTGAAGGATAGGAGGTCGCTTTCAAAATTCCTACTTCTATTTGCATACTTCAATGCACAGACGGGGAACAGAAGAAGGGCTAGGCTTCTTATCCTCAAGTCGATAGTGGCGTATCCCTTTCGATTAGATCCATACGTGTCGCTGATTCTGCTCGTGACAAAACGTCTCAATTCAGGACAATCCTAGTGTGGATTGATATCGACTCTTGAAGACTGAATACGCGATCTGATTCCTAATCGATTCCATTTCGGATCCTTCCGTAGGATGGAGGTTCTCAATCTCAGAATGCGTTGCCAGAAAGAGCTACTTCCATTGAAGTCCAATAGTTCTGAGTGCATGAGCGTCAGGAACTTCGCCAAATTGAAGTCTCCGCCCACGACGAGACCCTACTCCTGACTCGAAAAGACTCATCGGCGGAGGCATGCGGCGAAGGGCATGAAGCGGGTATTGAAAGCAATCGCTATTCTGCTACCAGTAGAATCCTACCGAGCAGGACCAAAGGTGATGGTGTTGCCAGAATATTGGAACCGTTCTGAACTGAGATATCTTCCAATCCATTGTATGATGCGAGAACGTTCTGGTCCGCAAGACCAGGGCTTGTCGATATCGACATTGCCTCAGGGATTGGCACACTCGAGGGACCGAGGGGAACCGTCGACGGACCGGAGAACGACGTCGGGGCAACGGCTGAGCCAGAGGTAGGTCTCACCTGCAGGTTATCCGAAGCGCCGAAGGTGCGAGTGAAGGTGACGCTGCCGTCCGATGCGGCCGTCTTCTTTTCCACGGTAACCGAATTCACGATGATGTCATAGCTACTACCCGCTGTGAATCCTTTCAGTTTGATGGTTGTCGTCCCTCCGGTCGCCCCGACCGTTAGCTGTGCCTGACCGTTCCCGAGTGAGGCTAGGTTGACGGAGGCCGTCCCGGCCGTCTGCTGAGTAATCTGGACATTCGAGTTCTTGATGATCTGGCCGGTCTTCTCCGCATCGACGATGCCGTGGAACATCGCCCTGCCGTCGACGGAATACGTGATCGGGCTGGCGACGCGAGCATTTGTTCCCGCGTAGTAGTAGTATGAAGTGGGGATGGAGAGATCGAAGCTCTTGCTACTTCCATTGAGGTTTGTGAAAATGTAACCGCCCTGGTCGGCAGTCGATGTGATAGTTGGCTTGCCCTTGCCGAGTGTCACAATCATCTTGGCCGATGTGGTCAATGACAGTGATTTCCTCAGGTCAATGGTACCGACGTCGATTCTAGTGTCAGAGTCGCGGGTGCATCCCATGGCTTTGAACATCGCCTCCGCCATGACCAAGTTGTGAAGCTGAGCGTCGTACGAGCCGTAGGAGAGCAGCTCTATGTCGAACTTGTACTTCGCGGAGTTGAACAGAGCGGAGTAGACGTGCTCCTGATCCGCTGCCTTCGCGGCGGCGTAGTTCTGGTACACCAATATGTTCGGTCTGTACTTCGCCGGGATGTTGTTGACGAAGTTCATCGTCGACGAGACGTGTCCGGTGAAGTTGCTTCCGCTGGACGACGACGGTTCATAGTTCTCCACTATGCTGATGTCAGCCACGATGGAAAGGTGGAGGGTTGCGGACCAACCGTTCGCTATCACGTACTTCCAGTGGCCAGAGGCGTAGCTGTCGGAGATGAGCCTAAGGTACCCGTCGTAGATGAACTC
>JAJRAG010000103.1 GCA_028682925.1 Methanomassiliicoccales archaeon | reverse complement strand
GAGACCGGAGAAAGTGAAGGATGTGATGGACGTCCTTTCAGACATACCGGAGTACGATTTCGCTTTGAGACACAATGCAGGCCCTGAGCTTTTTGTCGGTGACAAGAACAGACGAGCAGGCAAGATAGCGGTGAAGATGACCGGAGGAACCTCCGGACCAAAGGAGATGTATGAGTCGCTGGTCCAGGCTGGCGTTGGCACCGTCATATGTATGCACGTTCCAGAGAATCACATAGAGGAAGCGAAGAAGCATCACATCAACATCGTTATCGCTGGACACATAGCGTCCGACTCCGTGGGCATAAACATCTTGGTGGACAGACTTGAGAAGAAAGGGATCAGGATAACGCCGTTCTCTGGCTACATAAGGGTGAAACGAAGTTGAGAACCCTACCTCAACCAGGCGTCCAGTCGAAGATCTTCAAGGACGCGTCAAAACTCTCTTTCGATTTTGTACCGGAGAAGTTGGTCCACAGGGAGAGGCAGCTTGAGAAGCTTTGGATGCTGTTCAGACCCCTCCTCGACAGCGGCACGTCGCAGACTGCTTTCCTGATAGGCAGCGTAGGGACTGGTAAGACCGCCCTGTCCAAGAGATTCTGCCTTGATCTCGTCCAGGCGGCCCAGGAGAGGAAAAGGGCTGTAGATTTCATCGTTGTGAATTGCCGTCAGAGGAACACCGAGACGAGCGTGCTGCTGAGACTGGTATCACATTTCGATGAGGGCTACCCTGACAGGGGTTTCTCCTCTGCCGAGATGCTCAGCTCCCTCAGGAAGCATCTGGACAAGAGGAGACTTCACATGGTGATCGTGCTCGACGAGGCCGATGTGCTTTTGAAGAAGGGGGCTGGAGACCTCATCTACCATCTCTCTAGATTCGATGAAGAGAAGGTGGGAGGCCGAGCGTCGGTGTCCCTCATCCTGGTCTCTCAGAAGAACGTTCTGGATATGCTAGACCCTGCCTCGCTTTCGACCTTCAGACGAGCCAATGCGATCACTTTCGACAAGTACACAACTGAGGAATTGAAGGACATAATCGACAGCAGGATCCAACTCGCATTCTTCTCGAACGTCGTCAGGGGCGACGCGGTCGATCTGATGGCGGACATCTCATCAGACTGGGGCGACGCAAGGTTCGCCATCGAACTCCTTGAGAAATCTGGGATGCTTGCAGAGGAGGAGGGTATTGACGCCATCTCGCCCGAACACGTCAGGGCTGCGAAAGCGCTCACATACAGCGTCGTTACTGAATCGCGGATCGAAAGCCTTGATGTCCAGAGGAGATTGGTGCTACTTGCGATAACGAGGTCCTTGAAGGACCAGGCCTATGTGACCACCGGGGAAGTAGAGAGATCCTATGCCGTAACGGCGGAAGAATACGGGCAGAGAGCAAGGGGACACACCCAGTTCTGGGCCTATATGCAAGACATCTCGAACGAGGGATTGATAGACACCAAGGTATCTAGCGATGTCGCCGGTGGGAGGACGACATACATCTCATTGCCAGACATACCGACCAAGGTGCTGAGACAGAAGCTCGAAGAGATGCTCAAATCTTCCCAGGCCATCTGACCGGATCTGCATATGTTACACAAGCTCGTTCTTCATCATCGGTCCCGCACAAAAGTAAAATAGTCCGAGGCATGGTTATCAAGATTGGAGAGATTGAACCGATGAAGGTGACCCCCCTACATGACGTCCATGTCAGCATGGGTGCAAGGATGGTCGAGTTCGCAGGGTGGGGAATGCCGATCCAGTACACGAGCATAACCGAGGAGCATCTGGCGGTAAGGAATGCGGTGGGCATGTTCGACGTCTCCCACATGGGAGACATAATCGTTCGGGGAGAGAATGCTGAGGCCCTACTCAGGACGCTTCTGACGAACGATGTCAGAGGTGTGCCGATCGGCCAGGCAGTGTACGCTCACATCCTAGACGATGAGGGGAGGATTCTCGATGACACAATCGTCACGAAAATCCGCAGTGGCGAGTACCTGATGGTCCCGAATGCTGCGACCACCCCCAAGATCCTGTCCTGGGTTCGCAAGCACGCGACGACGCAAGAGATTGTCGATGCCAGTGACCGCATCTCTTGCATAGCGTTGCAGGGACCGAACTCGCAGAAGGTACTTCAGAAGATGACGTCGTATGACCTCTCCGCTATCAAAAGGTCCAGGGGAGATTTCGTCGACCTGTCGATTGAAGGCAACCCGATACCCGTCATACCACGAGATTTCAAACCGATGGGTTTTCTTACCGAGGTGTTCTCGTTCGAAATGACACAGAAACCTATCGCGACCTCCAGACCCCACACAGAATTCGCCGAGAAATGCTATGTTTCTCGGACCGGGTATACGGGCGAGGATGGCTTCGAGATTCTATTGGAGAATCCTTCGGCGAAGGTGCTCTGGAACATACTGCTCCATATTGGAAAGGAATACGGTCTTCTTCCAGCGGGATTGGGGGCGAGGGATACTCTCCGATTGGAGATGGGTTATCTTCTCTCCGGTACGGACTTCGACGGAAATGAGACGACGCTGCAGACAGGCCCAGATTGGGTCATCAAGTGGGACCACGACTTCATCGGACGAGATGCCCTGCTCGAGCAGAGACAGGAAGGCGACTATCGGAGCCTTGTGGGACTAGAAGTCGTTGGAAAAGGAATCCCCCGTCACGGCTATCCGATCTTGAATAATGGAGAAACGATAGGGAAGATCACAAGCGGCACCCTGTCCCCGTCGCTTAGGAAGGGGATTGGTCTGGGTTATGTCAATCCACCATTCCGGACGATCGGTGCTGAGGTCGGCATTCAGATAAGGGAAACGATTGTACCGGCTAGAATAGCAAAACCTCCGTTCATCGAGAGGTGATTGGGGATCATGAGGTACAAAACCGCAGATCCAATGACTAAGAAAATCACAAATACTCTGCTCGAACTCCTTACGATCGACAGCGACAATCGAGCCGAAAAGTCCGAAATCATAAGATACGCGATCGATCGACTCCGCGGATTCGGAATGAAGGTGGAAGAAGTAGGCGATATTGGTACCCCCGCCATCATTGCGACATATGGGACCGGCGGAATCGCCTTCTCCGGTCACTTGGACACTGTCCCGATTGGGGACGGATGGAGCAGGAAGCAAGGAGAGAT
>JAJRAG010000102.1 GCA_028682925.1 Methanomassiliicoccales archaeon | reverse complement strand
CTTCAATCCCATCTGGCACATCTTGATTATGTTCCTTACCTTGTTCTCAGTCTTCATCGATACGGGACAAACACCCGTACAATTGCCACATTGAAGGCAGACTTGAACATCGCCTCCACCAAGTTCGATTATCTTCTTCATGAATTCCCTGTCGCACTCGATGTCGAGTATTGGAGCTTCCTCCAGAACCCTCTCGCGTTGTCCTCCGATAAACACCTTTTCCACCTTAGAGGAGCTCATCCTAGTTCATCTCCAGGACCGCTCTAACCTCGCTCATCAGCTGTCTATCGGTGAACTGCCTGCTCATTATCGCCCGGGAAGGACACGCGACGACGCAGGTGCCACAGCCTCTGCAAAGCGCCTCGATGATCCTGGACTTGTTCTCCTGACCGACCTTCTCCGACACGGCTGCCCCGTACGGGCAGGTCTCTTGGCATAGCCCGCAACCGATGCATTTCTCTTGGTCGACGAAGGCGTTTAGAGACTCGGCTTTTAAAACCTTCTTGCCGATGAGTATCGCAACCTCGAGTGCAGCCGCCCGTGCCTGGGCGATCGATTCGGGAACGTCCTTCGGTCCCTGAGCGCATCCGCAAACGTATATGCCCTCGATCGAGGTCTCGATCGGCTTCATTCTTGTATGAGCTTCCTGTATGAAACCATCCGGGCTCTGTCGAAGCCTGAGCATGTCAGCCAGTTCCTTCATCCCTTCCGGCGGCACGAGAGAAACGGAAAGGACGACCAGGTCGAAGTTGCGCTCTGTTATCTTGTTGAGAAGGGTCTCCTCTGCCCGGATTATGAGATTCTGCGTGGCCTTGTCTTCGAGGACTTTGGCCGGCCTCCCTCTCGTGTACTCGACGCCGTAATCTTCTCTGGTCCTATGATAGAACTCCTCGACCCCTTTCCCGACTGCCCTCAGGTCGATATAATAGACAGTGATATCTACTTCTGGATGGGCCTCCTTGATCGCTTGTGCGTTCTTCATCGTGTACATGCAGCAGACCTTCGAACAGTAGCCCTCACTGATCCTGCGGTTTCTCGACCCGACACACTGGATGAATGCTATTCGTTTTGGCACCTTTCTGTCCGATGGTCTGACCACGGCGCCTGAAGTAGGTCCGGCCTTGTCAAGCATCCTCTCCAGTTCCATGATAGTGACGACGTTCGGAAACTCCTTGTAACCGAGGTACCCCATGACGTGCGGTTTGTATGCCTCGAACCCTGTTGCCACGATTATCGCACCTACTTCGAGGTTGATTTCCTTCTCCCGATCAGAGTAGTTCGGAGCCTCGAACGGACATGAATCCAAGCACAGAGAACATTCAGCCCCTTTGGATCGAAGGCAGGAGTCCATATCAACAAGATACTTCCTCGGGATTCCCTGCTGATATGGCAGGAATATTGCTTTCCTGTCCGCCAAGCCATAATCATATTCGTTGTTCACGGAGACCGGACATGCCGTCGAGCAGTTACCACATCCAACGCACTTTCCTTCGTCGACATACCTCGGCTTCTTGACAACCCTAACTTTGAAGTTCCCAACGTATCCGCCCACTTCCTTTACTTCAGACATCGTGAGAACGTTGACGTTGGGATGATCGATTAATTCTACCAACCTGGGAGTGATGGTGCAACCTGAGCAGTCGCACGTGGGAAACGTTCCCTTTCGAAAGCTGATATTCTGAGGTTTGCCCGGAACCTCGTGGCACCAGAGAAGACATGTAAATGATGTCGCCATGTTTCCCCCGAGTACGGGTTTCCTCTCAACTAGATGCACCTTATAACCAAGCTCGGCGAGATCATAGGCCGCCTCTATTCCAGCCACCCCTCCTCCGATGACAAGCACGTCTCGATTCAATTGAACGGTGGCCGCCTCTGCTGGTGTGAAGGTCTTCGCCTTCATGACACCCATTCTTAGAAGATCCTTCGCCTTCTGGGTGGCCCTGTACGGTTCATCAGCGTGAACCCATGCACACTGTTCCCTAATGTTAGCAAGATGAAGCATATATCGATTGATGCCAGCTGCCTCAATGTTATCTCTGAAAGTCTTCTCGTGCAACCTTGGTGTGCATGCGGCGACAACGATCGCCCTGACACCAGTCCTTGATATCTCTTCTCGCATGCAACGAAGGCCATCATCACTGCAAAGGTAATCGTGAGTCACAGATGTCTCAACATCTTTCAAAGAAGAAGCATACTCACGCAGATTCTCACAATCTATGACGCGTCCAATATTCGCGCCACATCTGCAGACAAAGACTCCGATTTTCGCCTCTTGCTCTTCTGTCATCTCAAACCTTCCACCCTAAGAACCTTGATGTCGGAAAAGGTTGCGCATGACCCTCGATTGGATACTAAAGGTCATGTTCCCGACCCCTTCGGACTCAGGGTGCGTGTCGGACATCCTAGCACCACGCAATATTTCAACATTGTGCGGAACACACCATGTAAGCCGAAGGGGCTCATATTAACGATAGTTATTATACTTTTCGTATGGTGTCTGTTGGAAGTTGTATGGAAAGACTCGATGCAATCATGTCCTATGAATCTCCTCCCCGACGATTGGACAAAGGTATCAAGAGTAGTAATTGGCAGCAAAGGGTTAAACCTGCGATGTCTGTCCATGGACCATGCTTTTCCTGATCGCAGTTGCACTTCTCCTTGGCGCAACAGTCACGGCGACAATCATTCTAATCAAACGATCCTTGATTGGCTTGAGACTCAACCCAGAGAATGAAAGAGAGGGCAAAGAGACTCTGAAGGACAAATCTCGTGGTCCTAGACCCAAAGTCCAAGTCACTGGTCCGAAGGTGAAACCACTCATATGTCAAATCTGTCTTGGGAGAGTCAAGCAGGACATGGAATATGTCAGGTGCAGTTGCGGGAAATCGTTCCATTCGACGTGCATATCTCGAACAGGATACTGTCCTTACTGCGAATGTCGCTACACAACGAGAGACGGCAGGTCGCCATCAGAGAACGGCTTCATCACGCTCCGCACACCCAACGGTGGAGAGATGACTGCTCCGATTGCGGGAACAAAAGTGAACTACATTCTTTGCCCACTGTGCGGTGCGAACGTCCCAGCTGGAGCCGGAACGTGCGGATGTGGCGCAATATTCGTGGAAGAGGGCGGACATTTCAAGTGCCCGGAATGTGGAACGACCATTTCAGAGGATGAAAACGCTTGCAGGAATTGTGGGGAACGATTCGATCATCTTGAAACTCAGACCTGTCCCTTGTGTAAGAGGATTCTTCCTCAGGGCGAAGAAGTCTGCGAATGCGGAGCGTTGATCGGTGACTCGTGCCCCGAATGCGGAAACGAGCTAGCGGCCAATGAATCCACTTGCAGAAATTGCGGAGTGGTTTTCGAACTGATCTGAGACTACACTCACGAAACGAGACCAAGACTGCGAGAATCCCGCAGGCAATAGGAAAGATGAGACGACCCAACCCGTCAGAATCCACAGGAGAAATGGGTTTAAATACAATCGACATAATAATGCCAAGATGAGGATGGGTGCACATGAAACCAGTTCTAGACAGAGCTCTTGAGCAGGAAAGAGACGTCAAGAAGGGATTGGAGGCGGAGGCGAATCCCGGAGGGCGGACAGTCAGCGCGGATGATGATGAGCTTAAGCATATCGTTGAAGCGCTCAGAGTGAAAATCGCAATCGTTGGATGCGGTGGAGGCGGCTCCAATACAGTTCGAAGGCTCTACCAATCGGGAATCGTCGGTGCAACTCTCGTAGCCGCAAACAGCGATGCGAAGCATCTTCTCTCGATCCAGGCACCGAACAAGGTCCTACTGGGAAGGACCTTGACGAAAGGGCTCGGGGCCGGCGCCATACCCGAAGTGGGAAGGAAGGCAGCCGAAGAAGCCAGAGACGATCTAATGAAGTTCGTAGATGGACAGAACATCGTTTTCGTTACCGCAGGAATGGGAGGAGGCACAGGTACCGGAACAGCTCCGCTCGTAGCTGAGCTTGCGAGACAGAGGAGCTCGCTGGTGCTCGGAGTTGTGACGCTTCCATTCAAGGCCGAAGGAAGGATTCGAACAGACAATGCCGTCAAAGGCATCAACCGGCTCAGGGAGTTCTGTGACACAACAATCGTCGTTGCAAATGACAAGTTGCTAGAAATCGTACCGAAGCTTCCCCTCGAGGCAGCCTTCAAAGTCGCAGACGAGGTTCTAATGCAGAGCATAAAAGGCATAACCGAAATCATAACAAAGCCCGGCCTTGTGAACGTTGACTTCAATGACATCATGACCATAATGAAGAACGGCGGAGTCGCCATGATTGGAATCGGTGAATCGAGGTCTGATGACGATAGGATAGACGAGGCCGTGAACGAGGCTTTGTCGTCACCTCTGCTTGGAGACTTAGATATCCATGAAGCGAGGGGTGCCCTCATCAGGGTGGTCGGAGGAAATGACCTGACTTTGGCTGAGGCTGAGAAAGCGGCTGAGATCGTTGGAAAGAGCATCAATCCGATGGCAAGGATAATATGGGGCTGCACGATCGAGCCCGAGTGCGAGGGCATCGTGAAGGTCATGGTCGTCATAACAGGAGTGAAGTCGAATCAGGTCCTCGGTCGGGATTTCTTCAACCAGGGGATACTGGACAAAGTGCGGTGATCCATCCAGATGGTCGTAAAGGATCGACGAGGCAGGCGCAGATACATCGCGTTCCGAGTTGTATCGGATTCGCCTGTCTCTACCGAAGTCATAACAACGATGCTCAATGATACTTCGAATGAACTTGGAATCAGGGCACCGAGACTCATCGATTTCGACGGAACACTAGCTATCATCCGTTGCTCCAATCTCGAGAAGGAGGGAATACTCAGAATGCTTGCGAATCTTGACTCGACCGCATCCAAATGCATGAGGATTGAACCTCTGAGAACCTCCGGGACCCTTAGGACCTTGCGAGAGAAATACAGGCCTCACATCCGGGGCGTGGGTGAAGGTTCTCATCCAAGGTAGTGCGACACAGGAAGAAGACGAAGCTGTATCAGAAGACTTTAGACCTAGATGCCGTCGAAGTAGAGCCCCGAGGCGAAGCTAGTCAAGGACTGACGGCCCTACATGCCAGATTGCGATAATCCAGCTCACGATGATGAACAAGATATATATCTATGTAGAACTTTAGGCTTGAACCGTATCGAGAATAGAGGAGTGATTTAATGCAACCAGGACAGATGGCATACGATAGAGCCATAACAGTGTTCTCTCCTGATGGAAGGCTTTTCCAAGTGGAATATGCTAGGGAGGCAGTGAAAAGAGGCACCACGACCGTCGGCCTCAAATTCAAGGACGGAGTGGTTTTGATCGTCGACAAGAGAATCGCTAGCAGACTAATGGAGCCGAAATCCATCGAGAAGATCTTCAAGATCGATAGACACATTGGGTGCGCGACCTCAGGACTGGTGGCCGATGCTAGAATACTGGTCGACCAGGCGCGTGTCATAGCGCAGATAAGCAAGATCACATACGATGAGGAGATGAGCGTCGAATCATTGGTGAAACGCATCTGCGACTACAAGCAGAACTACACCCAGTATGGCGGAGTCAGGCCTTTTGGAACCGCGCTGCTCGTGGCCGGAGTCGACGACCAGGGAGAGCACCTATTCGAGACCGACCCCAGTGGTGCCTTGGTATCATACAAAGCGGGCAGCATCGGGGCAGGAAGGAACGCTGTGATGGAGGTCTTCGAGGAACGATATGCCGAGAACATGGAGATGAGCGATGCGGTCGTCCTCGGCCTGAGAGCTTTGAAAAAGGCAACGGAAGAGGAGAAGCTCAATCCTCGAGCTGTAGAGATTGGAATGGTAAGACGCGGCGAGGACTTTAGACGCATGGAGGAGTCTGAGGTCGAAGCTTACATTGAAAGGGCGAACGCCTCTTAACCGTGGTTCCGATGGTCGACATCGAGGATGCGATTATAGCTCGCCTTGAGTCACACGGCGAGAGCTTCGAGGTTCTTATCGACCCGAAGGTGGTCAATCACCTGAGGGAAGGACGAGAAGTCGAACTGATCGACTACATGGTCGTCGATGAAGTCTTCCGTAACGCTAGGAAGGGCACTCGAGCGTCGGATGAGAAGATCAAGGAAGTCTTTGGCACAAACGATCCGATAGAGGTTGCTAAACATATCATCCTCAAGGGCGAGGTGCAACTGACTACCCAGCAACGTCGAGACATGCAAGAGAGCAAACGTAAGAGAATCGTCTCCGAAATCGCCAGAAATGCGATCAACCCACAGACCGGTGCTCCTCACCCACCGCAACGGATAGAAATGGCAATGGATGAGGCAAGAGTGCACATCGATCCGTTCAAGTCGGTTGAGGCGCAGGTCAAGATTGTATTGGACGCCCTGCGACCACTGATTCCGATCAGGTTCGACAAAATCCGAATCGCGGTCAAGCTATCTGGCGAAGAGTACGGTAAGTGTTTTGAGGACATTTCTCATATGGGCAGGATCACTAAGGAAGAGTGGCAACCGAACGGCAGCTGGATAGGTGTGATAGAGCTGCCAGCAGGTATGAGGGATGACTTCCTCGGTCGACTGAATGAGAGGACAAAGGGCAATGTTGAGACGAAGATACTGAAATAGACCACTCGTTAAGATATGGAAAGAATAAAAATGGGTATACAGTTGTGAGTACTGATTGAATGAAGGAAAGTGAAATCATGAGTAAAGATGGCATGGTGAGGTCGGTGCGAGAGATCGTCGTTCCCGGAGAACTGCTCGATTCTGGCAAACTCAAGCCCGGAAACGGGACTTATGTCGCGGACGGCAAGATATTCGCCTCGCAACTAGGCATAAAGAGCACCAAATCGAACTATGTGAACGTCATTCCGCTCGGGGGAAGATACATACCAGTGACTGGAGACAATGTCATTGGGAAAGTGATAGATATTGGCCCTTCAAACTGGTTGATCGACATCAACTCCCCATATCCAGCGCCCTTGCATGTGAATGAAGTGCCCTGGCGAGTCGAGTTCGGGGACACTGCGAGATATCTGAACGTCGGGGATACCATATTGGCAAAGGTCCTGATGGTTGATGAGACGAAGAGAGTCCAGGTGACCATGAAGGACCAGGGATTGAGGAAACTACAGGGGGGACAGATAGTCGACATTTCCCATAGCAAGGTACCGAGAGTCATCGGCAAGAGTGGATCGATGATTCAGTTGATAAAGAGCCACACCAACTGCAGGATCTTTGTCGGTCAGAATGGCAGGATATGGTTGGATGGCGATATCGAGAACATTGTCGTTGCTATCAGGGCAATAAGGATGATTGACGAAGACGCTCAGACGATGAGATTGACTGAGAGGGTGAAGGAGTATTTGGAGTCAGTGATGAAACCGAGTCAGTAAGGTGATTCTATGGAAGGCAAGATGATAGATGAGAATGGCCTGAGAGTCGACGGCAGGAAGGTCGACGAGCTCAGGCAGATAAAGATTGAGGCGGGAGTCCTAAAGCGAGCGGACGGATCCGCATATGTGGAGTGGGGCAAGAACAAGGTCCTCGCAGCCGTCTACGGACCGCGAGAGTGTCATCCTAGACACCTCCAGGACCCCTCGAAGGCTCTCGTCCAGTGCAAATACAATATGATTGCGTTCTCTGTATCGGACAGAAAGAGACCCGGACCCGACAGAAGGTCCGTAGAGATATCGAAGATTATCTCTGAGGCACTTGAATACGTCGTTTTCACAGAGTACTTCCCGAGGACCTCGGTCGATGTGTACATCGAGATACTTCAGGCCAATGCTGGAACTCGATGCGCAGGTCTCACCGCCGCCTCTGTTGCGCTGGCAGATGCAGGCATACCGATGAAGGACATGATTCCCTCGGTAGCTGTAGGTAAGATCGATGGACAAATAGTCCTGGATTTGTGCAAGGAGGAGGACAACTACGGTCAAGCGGATATGCCGATTGCGATCATCCCCCGCACTGGAGAGATACTCCTGATGCAGATGGACGGTCATATGACAACGGACGAGTTCAACCGGGCGATGGAATATGGGTTCGGAGCATGTGAGAAGATCTACCAATTGCAGAAGGATGCGCTAAAGAGAAGATATGCGGTGGAGGATGTCGAGGGTCTCGAGGAAGACGTTCCCCGTGAGCAGCAAGAACTGGAGGGTTGAACATGGCTCGTGCAATAATGTCGGACATAAAGAGGGATCACATCCATAAGCTTCTTTCAAAGGGCAAGAGGGTGGATGGTCGGACGTGGGATGAGTTTAGACAGGTGAGCATCGAAAGAAGATTCGTGGAGAGTGCGGAGGGCTCCGCCAGAGTGATGCTCGGAGACACTGATGTCCTTGTGGGTGTCAAAATTGAAACAGGAACCCCATTCTCGGACACCCCAGACAGAGGAGTGCTTTCAACAAATGCAGAGCTCATACCGCTGGCCTCTCCCAACTTTGAGTCCGGACCACCAGATGAGGATTCCATCGAGCTCGCAAGGGTGGTCGATCGCGGAATCAGAGAAAGCGAGATGATCGACCTCACGGCCCTATGCATTGCGCCTGGCGAAGAAGTCTGGTTGTGCTTCGTAGATATGTACGTTCTTGATTATGATGGCAACCTGTTCGATGCCGCTTTCCTCGGTGCCGTCGCAGCACTGAAGAGCGCGATGGTTCCAGCCGCGATGAATGGCAAGGGAGAGGACTTTCCATTGCCTATAAGAAACACGCCCATCTCTTGCACCGCTGTTCAGATAGAAAACTCTATATTATTCGATCCAACTCTCGATGAGGAAAAGGTCGCCGCAGCACGTCTGACAGTGACTACTGACGAGAACGGTGATATCAGGGCGATGCAGAAAGGGCTCGAGGGTTCTCTGACGCTTGAACAAGCGAAGAGAATAATCGAGACCTCCCAGAGACTGGGCAGGGATCTCAGAAAACTGATCGGGTGAGAATGTGGCGAAAGGAACAGCGAAGGTAGGAAGTGCGGGCAAGTTCGGTCCCAGATATGGCGTGAAAGTAAGGAAACTCATAAGAGACGTTGAGAAGGTCAAGAGGGGCTCATATGAATGTCCGAACTGTCACCACAAGAACGTGAAACGAATAAGTTCTGGGATCTGGGTATGCCGACACTGCGATACGAAATTCGCAGCCGGCTCATACTCTCCCGTTGTCAAGAGAATAGTGACGGAAGAGAAGAAGGAGACGGAGGAGGGCAGCTGAAATGTACAAATGTGGAAAATGCAACAAACCCATACACTCAAACGTGAACACGGTTGGAATCCAGTGCGAGGCCTGCGGCTCCAAGATCTTCTACAAAGAAAGGCCGAACGTCAAGAAAGTGACCAAGGCCAGGTGAACGGAGACGGAATGCACACCGCGACACTGAAACTCTTTTCCCCACAATCGGATGTCGTCTTCGGGGCGATCTCACCCGAGGTTGGTAGGGAGATACCCAGGACACATGTCAGAATGTCCTCGGAACCAGGAGAGCTTGTTCTCAATATAGAGGCGAGCGATCTGTCGGCACTGAGGGCGGCCTTGAACTCCTATCTCAGGTGGATCAAGGTTGCAGAGGACGTGACCAGAAAGGCAGGTGAAAAAGATGGATGATGTAAGTCCAAAAATCCAAAATCAAATTGCTCAATTCCAGCAGCTCCAACAACAGTTGCAGGCGATACTTGGACAGAAGTACCAGATGGAGGCACAACTAAAAGAGATGGAGCGAACGATCGAAGAGCTCAACAAGACCACGGAAGATTCTCCAATCTACAAGAGCGTCGGCTCGCTGCTCGTAAAGGCCAAGGACAAGGCCAGCGTATTGAAGGAGATCGAGGATGATAAGGAGTCCACGGGAGTGCGGATAAAGACGCTCGAGCGGCAGGAGAAGTACATGAGAGATAGATACCAGAGCCTGCAAGAACAGCTTTCAAAGGCGCTAGGTGTCGAACAAAAGGGTCAGGAAGACGCAGGCTGACAAGCACAAGAGCATTTGCTCAAATAACGACCGGGGGTGGCTTGATGAACGATTCGAGTGACCGGTCATGATGGCCACGTAGATGCGTGTTCGCCAGAAAGGTGCATATATGTCGATGCCCTTCTCGAATAGACAGATGCTTGGGACGATTGCGCTTAGGCTCCAGAGCGGAAGGAAGCTAGTCCTTCTTCATGGAAACGCTGACCCTGACGCTATCGGCTGCGCTTTCGCAATATATAGAAGCTTCCCTAATGTGGACGTTGTCGCCCCAGGAGGACTCGACAGGTTATCGAAGGTCATCGGATCCAAGCTCGACTTCAAAATCGCGGAGAGACCACCGTCTGAAGACTATGACGTGACGGTCATTCTAGATACGTCTTCCCCGGACCAGCTTGGCTCTTTCGATGGACCACTAGAGAACTGCATTGTCATCGACCATCACACGAGAACCGAACGTTGGCCGGCATGCACATACTACTGCGACGAAAGGAAGAGAAGCTGTGCGGAGATCGTCTACGAGCTTCTGAAGGAATCTGGCGTGGAGATAAGCAGAGAGGTCGGCCTCGCCCTGCTGATAGGAATGCTTACGGATAGCGGTCATCTCAACTACGCGACCCCAACTTTGCTTCGCAGCTTTGCAGAGATACTTGAGAAGACAGGGCTGAACAT
>JAJRAG010000101.1 GCA_028682925.1 Methanomassiliicoccales archaeon | reverse complement strand
GGTCCCCAGACCGCAAGCCTGCCTCGTATGCCGGAAGGGACCTCCACCCCTGCGTACTTCAGACCCTTCTTCACATCCTCGGGAGTCACATTCAGAGGAGGAGAATCGATCTCAAGTCCCGTGACCCTCTCCCCTATCACCTTCATGACGCTCAGTGGCTCGTGTCCGAAGCGTTCCACTAGGTCGTAGAGTATCAGGCTGTTTGGGGGGACAATGAAGACCTTCATTTCTTCACCTCGTCGACAATCTTCTTCAGTCTATTGACTGGAATTCTTCCTTTCTTCTTTGGCTCTGAAGCCCTCTCACCCCTCTCTAAGGATGACAATCCCTTTTCAACGAGGGAGAGATCCTTCCACTCCTTCTCCAACTGAGTGAACCCTGGACGGGAACCATGGTGAGCTCGGCAACGTCTCGTATCCCCGATTGGAAAGCCTCTGATCTTGGAGAATATCCGATTCGGGTCGAGCTTCCTTACTTCTCTGAGGACAAACATCACGTCATCCTTCTTCCCCTCGATCATCGCACCGTAGCACGTCTCCTTGATGGTCAAGGGACGTGCGAGAGAGTGCACGAATCGAACCATCTGGTCCGGTGTGACCTCTGAGGTCGGTGCAATGACTATCATCCTCGTCTCATTTTCGCTTTGCACGCCTTACCCCCTTCGATTCAACGGTCTCTTTGACCTCCCGAACATAGACGACATCGCCATCATGGAGATCCCTCACAAGCTCGTCCATGCTGCTGACCACACACCCCACGACGTTAGTGCCGTACCTCTCTTCTCCGGTCGGACCGAAATCCTCGCTATTCTGAAGCCTGAGACCGATCAGCCCCCTGCTCGGTCGGGACATGTTCGTCACCGCGATTTCGCCCCTGCTAGAGGACTTCTCGAAGGTACCCTCGGGGACGAGGTCGGCGGCTTCCTTCGGATTTCCTTCGAATGTCACTAGTGGCATATCGGGATACGCGAAGTGAACCTTCATAGTCCCTATCGGTTTGTGATCAAGTCCGGTCATCTTTCGCAAGTAGTGAGCGGTCCTCGGAGATCTCCTGTCCTCGAGCGTGAGCTCGTTCACCTTCCTCGAGGAGATGCCGAAAGTATCCACTTCTTTCGCCGCCAGAGCCTCGAGCGTGAGCTCAGGTTCTTGTTCCACGACTATTGCATCGTCACTCTTTTCTCCTTGCCTCGCCTGGGAGAGACCCTTGCTCTTGAGGAATTTCTGGGCGGAGCTCTGGGTCATCCCTATTGACATAATCCTAAGAGGATCAGTGACAAGGGTCAGTGTACAGCTACCGGGTACGAGTCTCAAGAGCTCCTTCCCTGCGGTCACAACCCCAACGTCGCTGTGAGAGGATGACACCTGCCTTCGGACCTTATACAAATAGACTCTGCCCATGCCAACTCCCTCGTGTCTGATCGTGACCGAGTTCTCATCCCTGACCAGGATATCTTCCGGTATGAGAGAGACGTCCATTCTAGATGAGCATGCGATGTACGTCTCGGTCCTATCGGTGACTGGCAGCAGACCTCCTTCGGTGAGGACGAGCAAGTGCTCACAGTTCACGGGGGATTTTTCATTGAGCTTGACACCGATGTAGCTCTCGATCGACATCCCGTCTTCAAGTTTGGTCCTCATATCTTTGGTCACGAAGGCATCCTTGGCACTCATCTCGAGTACGATCGGCTTAATAGCCAGGATTTCGTCCCCCTCCTCCAAATCGTCGAGCAAGTGACGACCTACTGTGATTCTTCCAATCACGCCATCCTTGACCCCATAGGCGCTATCGTGATCAGTCCTTGCGATCATCAAATAAGTTGTGCGGTTGTCGAACCCTCCAAGAGCAAAGAAGCACTCGTACCTAGAATAGTGATGGACATCTCTGTCGGTTGCGATGTCAGTCGAGAACGCGCCAATCGCAATGACCTTGGAAGTGCACCATCTCACTCTTCGATTTGGTATCTGTTGAGCGACACTCCTGAAGACCTCCGAGAAAGGCGAATCGTTCAGACGAAGGATCATTGGACCCTTTGACGTCGACAATTCAAACTCGTTCGTCGGTTTCGAAATCAGCTCTCCTGATCGGATCATTGCCACTAGCGAGCTCTTCCGATACGGCCGACCCTTGAGGATATCACCAAGCGAAGAGCCCTCCTTCGCCTCGAGTATTTCTCCGTTGATTTTGATGAGCATCTGGTCATCGATTGTCATCACTAGCGGCGTTAAATACTTTTTCACAATTACCAGATGTCAGTTCCAAACGGCGTCTTCGATTTCTGGTGAACAGATTTCGAAAAGGAAATGCCACCAAGGCCCATCCGGGAAGATCGCTGATCGCGCTCCGAAATGTTAAGATATTAATATTCACGAGCTAGTTGGGTTGAGGGTATGGATAGGGGTCAGATCTTCAGAGATGTAGAGGAGAGGATAAGGGGCATACCGGGTGTCGTGGACATGAGGTACCTGGATGATGATCTGAAGGATAAGGTCGCATGCCTTGAACGCCAGACGGAAGAAGGCGGGGCAGCAGGAGGTCTCATGCCATTCGTCAACAAAGGAGTCTGGGAGACCCTGAGAAGAGAGAGTTGTTTCGTCATTGTCCTGGGCTCAAAAGAGGTGCCATTCGTTGTTCCGAACCATGTGATATACATCTTGGACCAGAAGGGACAAATCGTGGGTGAGTTTCTTGACGAGAGCAGACGGCGCGAGATGAAATCTCGGGAGGACATTTACTTCCTGAGCGAAGACTTCGTGCTCTACTCAGGCCTGGAGATACATGGGGAGCCCTATTTCCTCGTGCCCGAGATCGAGTTTCACGGACTCGACGGTATCAAGGGCGTCTCAAGGGTCACCTCTGCCAGCATTTCGACCCCATCGGATTACCTGATCAGAAGCCTTATGGGTCACACCCGAAAAAGACTCTGGACTCACTTGGTGGGCTTCGATATTATCAAGGGTGGGGATGGTGGTGTAGTCTGAACGACACCGCATGAGATGTGAGTGATCACTCAAAGGTTCCTTTTCACTTTGGACAGGATCTCATCCAACTTTGATTGTGGGCAGGTGACTCCTCGAATGACCCCGGTGACTATGTCGACGATCTTGCCCTTGGTTGCAATGTTCTCTCTCTTGGGCATCACCATTCGGGTCTTGACTCCTATCCGAGCGAAGTCCTCGAAGTCCACCGGAGCCTGGCAAACGATCAAGGCCGGCAAATCGACATTTCTCAAGATCAATCTGGCCTTGTAGATGATGTGGTTCCTCACATTGCCCAGGTGAATCAAGCCCAGCTTGAACTGCTGGATCCTATCGATCTCAATCTGGTCCAGTCCGAATATCGACCCTGTGCTAACATCTGGTGCGTCCGCGGGGACACCCGACCCTGCGTTGACCACAATCACGCTCGTGTCTATGCCCTCTTCCCTTAGGGCATAGGTAATCTCGCAAACGGGTTTCGTAATGTGTCTCTTTCCAGGACCCATTGCGATTGCTACGACGTCCCTTCCGCTCTCCGAAATCGTCGCCCTTTGTGCCAGGCCTCCCCCAACACCTAGTCCTCTGGATTCACGACATTCGACGAAACGCGTATGCCTGCCGATTCGATCTTTCACGCCTCGACCCCACCTCGAATCGCTGTCTCTTCCTCAGCACCATCCAGACTGGCGACAATCTCCTTTGGGTCTCCGAGGGCGACGATCTTCCCATTCTTCATCATGGCTGCTCTGTCGCAGCAGTTGGTGACGAAATCCATGTCGTGGCTGACGATGATGAAGGTTTCGCCGAGTTCTTTGCGGGCACTCAGGACCGATTTTGCGACAGACAGTTTCGTAATCGGGTCCATTGTCCCTGTTGGCTCATCGAGGATGACGAGCCTCGGCTCCTTTATGAGAACCTGGGCCAATGCGATACGCTGCTTCTCCCCCACCGATAGTGATTCAGGATAAGCCTGGATGAGACGCTCTATCTCTATGCTGTTGAATCCCACCCCCGCCAAGACCTGAACAGCTTTCATCTTTGCCAGCTCGGCCGGCATCGTCATGCCAATGCAGACCGTCAGGTTCTGTAGAACAGTGTCGAACGGATAGAGGCAGTATTCTTGATGCAGCACACCTATGTAAGGGGTCGCTCTCCCACGTCCAGTAGGCCCCATTTCGGACATGTCCACCCAATCATCTCCAATTCGAATAGTGACCTTGCCGCCGGTGGCAGGAGTAATTCCTGCTATCATCCTGGATAAAGTGGTCTTGCCCGCACCACTGAGACCCACCAGTCCGAAAATCTCCTTCTCGCCGACTTCAAATGTAACGTCATCCACGGCCCTTACGACGCCTCGAACAATCGAATAGAAATACTTCTTGGCGTTCTCGACCTTCACCACGGGCTGGCCAATTGGAACCTCCTCCACCTCCCTCGGTCCAAAGCCTATCATGAATTCCTTGGTGACCTCCTCAGGAGGTCCTCTCTTCATCATCTCTCCGGCCTCTAGCCAAATCGCCTTGTCGGCGAGCCTGTTGATTGCCTTGGGCCAGTGGGACGTCACCACCATGGTCATGCCATTGTTCTTGACCGCGAATATGAGGGATTTGTGAACAATCTCAGCAGTCTGAGGGTCTAGCGTTCCGGTTGGTTCGTCGGCCAAGAGGAGGAGAGGATCTCTGGCGAGCTGTCTAGCAAGAACGCATCTCTGCTTCTCACCACCAGACAAATCGCGGGCGATATGAGTTATCCTGTGCTGCAGGTTGACCGTCTTTAGAAGGTCAACTGCTCTCTCGACCTTTCCCTTCTCACTATATTTGTCGCCCAATGCCTCGAAAATATTCTCGACCACCGTCAGATCTCCGTACAATGCGAACGTCCTCTGCATCATAATGGCGATCCGTTCTCGCATAGCGACCCTCAACGGATCGCGCTCACTCAGTTTCCAGAAATCGATTTCCTTGATAGATGTCGCGGCACCACATCTCTTGCACTTCTCCCCAGGCACTGGACGGTCTATCCATCCACATGAAGTACAGTGATTTACCCTGTAGATCACACTCCCTGAATCAGGTCTGTACTCAGGGCTGCCTCTCAACATGTTTATCAAGACGGACTTGCCAGACCCACTGCGCCCTATTAGTCCAAGAACCTCTCCGGGGTGTATTATGGCACTTACATCCCTCAGCACCTGAGCCCCGTCGAACCTCTTCGTCACGTTGTCGATTATTACGAATGGCTCAGACTGTTCAGGCATATGAAGTGGCGAACGTTGGTACGCACTATAAATGTTTTCCCAGATGATTACAATTGTTTATTCCCAGAACGAACAAACTTTATTAGGATGGATGGTATATCCATCCCTCTATGGGAGCTAAGTTCTATTCTTATAGCGCAGGCGGACCTACTCCCAAATTCTCTCCATACCATGTCTGGAAAGCCTATCGCATAGTCAGTGAGAAAGGACCGATAGGGAGAAAGGCCCTGTCAAATGAATTGAAGATCGGGGAAGGCAGCACCCGCACGATTCTGGACACGATGATAAGGGAGGGAAGCGCAGAGAACACCAACCGAGGTGCAGTGCTCACGGAGCGTGGCAAGGACAAGCTAAGTGATTCCGGCATTCATCTCGAAGAGGTAGATCTGGACGGATTGACGGTCAGCAGGTACAATTGTGCAGTCCTGATCAAAGGGATGGCGAGCAAAATAGGGGTCGGCAGCGAACAGCGAGATGAAGCGGTTAGGGCTGGAGCGATTGGCGCAACCACCCTCGTATGCAAGAACGGAAGGCTTCTTTTCCCAGGAGATGACAAACACCCGGACCAGAAGGTCGTCGCACCCTTGCGGGGAGTGTTCGCGGTCGAGGACGACGATGTTGTCATAGTCGGCTCAGCACTTACGAGAGAAGCCGCAGAGAGAGGAGCTGTGTCAGCTGCGTTGTGTATGAACGAGAAGTCTGGACTTACATGGCACGAAGGCACGAGTCTGATTTCTCAGGATACCGAGGCGGAGGATCTCAAAGCCCTCGCTTTGGCGATTCACGAGCTTGTCGGAAGACTTCCTTTGACGATGAGGAGTAAGAACCAATACGGCGTTAGATGTGAGGATGGTGAGGTCATAGACGGGAACTACACCGGGCCGGTCCTTGAAGAGTCTCTTAGGAAGAACCAGATAATAAGGAAGATTTCCCCCACCGGACCGTACCGAGGCGTGCCTATTGTGGCTGTTCCAATCCTCAGGAAGAAGGAAGCGCTCGCAGTCATCGGCGTTGTCGACATCAGCAAGGGGGCGGTCTTCGAAATTCTCAACAGGATTAGGAAGGAACGCCTTTGAGCGACCTCAACAAAGATGTGTGATCATTCCAGGAAAGTGTTAAATGAGAGTCGATTGTTCCCAGATAACGATGCAGGAAAGAAAGAAGGAAGATGATGGAACCTGCGTTGTCACTGTACACGTGGATCCGGGTGCCTGCATGTTCAAAAGCCGGGTCACAGGCAGGCCAAATGGCAAGACTGTGCTGCTGGAAATCGAGAGTGGTTGTCCGTGTGTCCAGAAACTCGCAGAGAGCCTGCAAAGCGTCGACGCTTTTGAATCTTTGAAGATGCCCTATGAAGAGAATCCCGTCTTTCGGAAATCTGGAACTCTGCTCAGACACGCGACTTGTCCGATACCGATAGCCATTGCGAAGTGCGTAGAGGCCTCGATCGGATTGGCTCTCAAGAAGAACGTAAAGATCGAGTATGAGAAGTGAGCAGACGCTACTCTATGATTTCATCGATCTTTGGAGTCCAGATCACGGTGGATGGCCCCGCCATATACATCGCGACAGTCATAGCCTCTCGGAGCTCATCCTTTGTCGCGCCGGCTTCCTTTGCCTTCTGCGCATGAACCTCAAGGCATATGTCGCACTTGAGCATGCATGAGAGGGCGGTGGCAATGAGCTCTTTTTCTTTCGTCGTAAGTGCGCCGTCCCTGAAGACTTCATCCTTCAGTCTGTAGAGGGCCTGAATAACGCTTGGCTCCTGCTTCGCCAAAAGCTCTAGGCTCATGAAAATGCAATGTGACGCCATCTATATTATATGGTAGGTCATTTCACGACGCGTGCCAAGTGAGAAATTGGACGAGGTCATTGAGGTCCTTCGAAGCCTCGAGGGAGTCATCGAGGCGTTCGCCTTGAAGGCCGAGACGAGAAGACAGTTGAAGGATATCGAAAGCGGCGTGAAAGCGATGTTGGACATCGAGGTCAAGAACACTGGTTTGGACGAATGTCTACGTAGGGAGCACGTGGTCGGTATCATCAAGGACAGAAGGTTCCGTCCTCCCTCCGCGCCAACCGTCCTGTTAATGGGGGACAATGGAGCAATACTGGGTGAAGAGGTGCTTCCTGGACAGAGGTCCACCTTTGAGGGGAAGCAGGATCTAATCTTCCTTTCGGACGACTTCGTCATCTATACGGATAGGAAGCCAACCAAGCACGAGTACTTCCTAATGCCAGCGATCAGTTTCCCAGAAGTCGAGGAGATACCGGGCATCATGAACGTTGTATCCTGCAGCCCCACGGCTTTGGGAGACGTCCTCGTGAGAACCTCCCACGACCTTGAGGACGATCCCAAGCTGGCGAGCGTTCTGATCGGCTTCGACGCCAAACGAAACGAGAGAGTCTCACGATGAGCATGCTTGGAGCGATCGCGTCTTCTGGAGAATAAATGAAAAATGGGAAAATGTTTAGGTCCCGGAGGGCGTGATCCGACCTATCGTCTTCTCCGCTTCCTCCAGGGATTGCTTCATCCTCTCGACTTCCTCAAGGCTCTCTTCCAGAGTCTTCTCTTTCTGGGCGACCTGGCGGTACTGCTCCGGGCTCGCAGGCTCAAGGGTGGACGCATCGTAGTAGAGGTCGTACGTGTCAAGGAGAACCCACGTCGCTCCCCCTTCCACTGTCACGTCAACCACCTTGCCGACTGTTCCGGTGTTTCTATACCTTGCAAAGTCGCCTTTGTTCAAGAGATCACTCCGGTGGTATGATCAAGGTCCTCTCACCGGCAGGCCTGAACTCCCTCAGACCGCCGCGGCCGAACTCTCTTGTGATGTTCGCGAAGTCGAACGGCAGGTTCTTGTCCGCGAAGGCCACCTTGATCAGCGGGTTGCAGGCGAACGCGTCGCCACGTGCGACATGCGCGGCGTTCGCGATTCCAGTGTATCCGCTCAGGTGACCCACGTTCATGGCGTAGTTCGGGTAGTTCGGACCTCTAAGCTCGAAGGGAAGACCCTCGTCGCTTCTGTATGCGAAGCTGTTCGAAGCACCGCACTGGTCCTGTAGGTCGTATCCGTAGAAGCCTAGCCTTCCGAGGCGCTCCTTGTGCTGGATCATCGATAGGTACCATCCGTTGACGCCGCAGTCAGCGTTTCCGGTCGCCATCGCGACCGCGATACCGCTCGCCGCAGCAGCAACGGTCGCTCTCTGGGAGCCACCGAAGTGAGCTTCCATCGCGGCCGGATACCTCTCATACATCTCCAGCGCATATGAGTTGACCTCGTTCACAAGCTGCTCGATGTTCGCCATCGAGGGCTTCATCTTGACGAAGCCACCATACTTGCTCTTGATCCTGTCGACCGCCCAGTATGTGTAGTCCTCGAGTATGTTGTCAGTGTACGCGGCCGTTGAATACTGAGTGAAGCCGACACCGCCTGACATGTACGATCCGAGATAGATCTGGTCGAGGATCACGGCACCGAGCGCTACTGATTCAAGGGACGCTCTGGCCGGGTCGTCAGGATACTTGCGGAACGACTGTGTCATGTCTGCCAGGAAACCGAATGGGATACCTCCCGGTTCGTTCGGGCCACGCGCTCTCCTGGCGGGCATCATTGTCCCCATTTCGATGACCGATGCGTGCTTCGCCGCGTAGGCAAAGTCCGCGATTGCCGCCTCACCCGCTGCCAGCTTGTAGGAGCTGATGAATGCCATGCTGATTTGCATCGCGCTCCACCTTGACATCGTAGCACCATCGCAGACGCGACCGACCATTGTCGGACAGCGCACGACCTGCCATAGGGTGTTTCCGACGGCCTCCTTCAGCTGCTTCGCCTGGTTCGCAGGGAACTCCTTGTTAATGTCGATGACATAGCACTTGTCTATCTCATCAATGATCTCGTCGTTCCCGCCAAAGACCTTGACATAGCAGTCCGCGGTCAAAGCAGGACTGCATTCGGCCATGTGCTCCTGCACCACCGCACCACCTGGCATTGTGTGGTTCACGGTCTCGAGGTAGTGGTTGATCGTTTCGGGCGTGACCTCCTTACCAAGTCTCTTCTCGATTACCTGGTGAGCAGTGTCCAGTCCGACAATTACCGTCCTCCTTATGTCGTCCCAACATTGCTGCATCGCCGCATTGTTGATGAAGTGCAGGTCATCTGCTTCCACGAATATGTCCGTGTGGGAGAGCTGATAGGGCATCAACACTCTCTGACCGAGAGGGACACCGATGTCCTGATTCATCATCGGTATACCTCTGCTCTTGGCGATCTTGTTCGCCTGCTCGACCCATTCCCTCTTCCTCTTGGACTGCCTCCAGCCTCCGAACGTGTAGTAGCTGGTGTGGACTTCAGTGGGGTCTTCCTTGAACTTCCTCTTGCATGCCTTTAGGAATAGCTTCTCTTTTTCTGCCATTTTTGTTCCCCCTCACTCCTGCACCGCAAAGGGCTGGTAGCCCGCAAGCGTTCTCATTCTGTGTATCCGCAGGTTGACGTTCATGACTTCCTTGTCGTCCCTCATATCGACCCCATCGACACGGAACATCGTAGTCCGCTTCTTCAGTTCCGACTCCGGCAGCGGTTTGCCGACGGATATCGGCTTGTCGAGGGGAATGGCGACCTGGTCTTTCACGTATTCAACCACGCCTTTCTTGGCATTCCACCTGTATCTCTGCCAGGCATCGAACATCAATCCGTTCTCGTCCAAGCGGCATGCGTGACCGTGAACGGTCGCGCCTCTGATACCTGTCCTCGCTGGATCAAAGGTCTCATTCTCGATGAGCTCCTTCGCACACTTCTCGAGGTCTCGCTCCCTCATCTCGATGATCTGCCTACCGGACAGGGTACCCGTGTCAACGCCCCTGAATCTAGAGACGTTCATCCATGCCCTGACGTAAGGTATGATCGGAGCGAAGTATACAGAGTCCGTGAACTGGACGTAACGGATTCTGTCCCCCGCCTTCGCGCCTGGAAGGGGGGTCACAAGCTGCCTGATCGGGCAGTCTGGCTCGGTACCTTCTTCCAGTGGCGGGTGAATGCTCTTGTACTCCTCACCTGGCTGGCGGTGACCAAGAATCTTCACAACGTCCTCCATGGCGACCTCGCGAAGCTTGTCCAGCTTCACGCTCGGGTCCATGAATCGGCGCCTGTTCTTCGCCGGCAACGATGCGCCGGGATAGAACTGCCTTTGATATGACATATTAAATCACCTCATCCTTTTCTTGTAGTCGGTAACGGTTGGCCTGTATTTCGAATACCTTCCCACTTCCAGTTGGAACCCGAACGGCAGGAACTCCTCACAGATCGCTTCAATCTCCTTCACCGCTTTCTGGACTTTGTCGATGTCGTCGATCTCGGCGAATATCCTTCCCACCTGCACCGTAAGCTCCATTTCTCGCCCACCATAGTTGATCTCGCGCCGCTCATCATGATCGATTCTGAGACCCTTCCCGGGGCCCCAGCTGATCTTGGAGGGAAGATCCTCCCCACTGACGGTTATCTGCCTGACGTGCCTTACCTTTCGAATCTTGTTCACAAGCTTCTCGGTCGTGTTCGCCGAAAGCAGCCGTGCAGGGACAACCATCACTTCGGGCAGAGGTACTGACTCTGGAACTGGGGTCTTAGGCATCGCTACACCTTCCCCTTCAGCTTCTTGGCCTCTTTACCGACAGCTTTTATGGGTGACTTAAATTCAGGTATGTCACCGAATACCTCTTTCATCAATCCAGACGTCGCTTCCACTGAGAAATGCTGCGTACCCGCATCGAGGGCACATCCCGCCGCTATGACAGGTATGACGAAACCCTTCGAGTGTTTGGTCACAACGTGGTTGCCGTGGAACAGACCGGGTCCGCCTCCGCCGTAGATCGAGTGCGAGAAGAAGGACATCCCCACGGAAGTACCCATAGCTCGTCCGAAGTCCACTCCCGGTAAGGCGGTCTCGTGCTCAAGCAGATCGTTGTAGTATAGAATCGTCGACGGCACACCTTGAGCAGCCCTGGCTGCACCGCAGTTCACCATGATTGCGCATAGCATGCCTGCGGCAGTGTAGGCGTTCCACAGAGGAATATCGTTGGTTGTGTACACCTTGTAGCCAGATGGCAGTTTCTCCTTTACCTTTATGACCTTGTCCTCGATTGCCCTACCGACAAGGGATTGGACGACAGTACCGACCGTGCCGGTTTTTCCGTTGTCCTTCACAATGTCGTACACCATGTTGTTGGCATTCAATCCTTGATATGCCAGCCCCAACAGATGCATCCGCTCGAATGGTCCTATTGCATCTCCCATCTCGAACATCGCTGTCTGTTCGAGAATCGACGAAAGGGCAGCTGCGTTCATTGCGTTCCTGCCGGTCAAAGCCACTACGTGGTTGGCCATAATGTTCCTCAACGCATACCCCGCGCCTTCGTTGTTTTGCGGAACCTCAAGAATGGACTTCAAGTTCGAACCCAGGAAGTTCATTGTCTGGGGATACCTTCCCCAGACCGCGCCCTTCACCATGTTCGCCTTGAACATGTCGACGTCGAAGACGTCGATTAGCGTCTGGGTGACGGCAGCAGCTGTTGCTGTGAAGCCGGTGGTGTATTCCACTCCGGCCTCGAGCCTCAGCTCCGGCACCACGACGATCATCCTCTTTCCTTCCGCAAGAACCCTGACCTCCGTATCGTCGTCTTTCGCGACTTTTATCATCTCTTTGACTTTCTTTGCTATTTTGTCGGCATTCGCAACGACCGGAGCGTCTATCTCCTTTCCTTTGATTTGACCACCGCCAAGCTTTCCAGTCTTGAGACTTTTCTCAAGTCCGGCCATGTCGACGGCGATCGTCCTCTTTGCCAAGGAGACGGTTCGCTTTATCGCAGGGTTATATAGAGGGCTTATGGCTTCCAGCGGCACGTTCTTCTCAATCAGCTTGCCTCTGTCGTCATACAAGTCTATTTTGTCCTTGTATTTCGCCATCAAATACCTCCCTTGCTTACCTGATTTTCATCGGCTGAGAAAGTACTCATCCGACGACAATCAGCTCCCCTTGCAACACTTCGTTAGAGCGCTCGGGCATATAAGCTTGACCATGGATGGAGAGTCCATCCGTACTAAACGATTGATTAAGTTTGCGAAAATGCCAGACTCATGATATTCTCATGCTTAACGTGGATTTAATATAATTCTGATTTTATTAATGTTTTGATGGTTGCGATGACCATTAGCGCATCGGATTTCTTCAAGTCCTTTGCCTGATTTCCAAGGAAAGCTCTCAATCCGTCGCTTTTGTCCTTACCGAACTTGTCCTGCGCAATGCTCAGCAGAAGATCATAGGAACGCTTGGGAAAATAGGTCCGCTTGATCTCGTCTATCATCAGATCTGCTTCAGCCAATGAGATGACATTCCTATCGACTGCCCGAGAAACATTGAAACGTAGATTCACGAGAGCCTCGGACATTGGTTCCAAGGTCTCGGGATTGAACGCTAGCGCCACCTCGTCGTCCCCATCAATCTGGCCGCTCGAATACATCTTGTAGACCTCTCCAACTCCCACCATCCCGAAGTCGGACAGTTCTGCTGCCCTGAGCGCGCCCATGCTGCTTCCACCAACGACCTTGATGCCATTCTGCAGAAGTGCCAGAATCTCTCGGTGACCGACGGCCGCATCGGTCATGAAGACTCCATCAACGATCCCGACGATTCGACACCCGGATTCCAATGAAGCAAGATCACCCCGTCTCACAGGAGGCCGATAATCGGCTTCGAGAATGGTTCTGGCCTCGGAATGCGAAAGACTCGGACCTAGGAAGATCACAGGTTTCAAACCAGACCTCCGGTCAATCTCGGTCCGACCCTCTCTTCATCCATCGCGAATACCTCCATTCCCGGGATGATGATTCTCACCACTGGTATTCCGAGCTCCTTCCTGGTGAGATCGACCGCGATCACTCTCTTGAAACCACGTTCGTTCAGCTGTGATAGTAGTACTTGGATGTCGTCATAGATGTCAGGTGTATCCAGAGCGACAACCGATTCGACGCTCCTTTCTGCCCCACTGCTATCGAACCACATCTTGTTGATCCTCTTTACTCGATCATACCCAAGCTGTTGCCTGGCTTTTGCATTCACGGTGTCTTCCCTTGCCCCGTGTATCTGGGTCAGTCTACTCTGGGCAACTTCTGTAAGCGCTCTGACGACGGCGATCTCTGGACTCAGGTGAGACCCCATTCCCATCGTCAGAAGAATCGGGTCGCGCGTCTCAATGTCATCCGAAGCCGCACCGAATGTCGGTACTCCAATATCGCTGGTGAGATCCTTTAGATGTATCTCAACTCCGTTCATCGTGAATCTTGCCAGAAGTTCGGATGACAATTCCGTGTCGTCTCCTAGGGTCAGATCAGCCTTCGCCTTCTTTCCCGCTTCACATATCGACCAGGCATCTCTCTCGATTACCTCGCAAATGCCATGCAGTACAGCTTCCTCCATCGAATTGCCGGAGGCCAGACCGTTCGTATTCGTCCGAAAAAGCGGGAGATCCTCTGGCTGTGAATATGGGTGGAAGACCGCGCTTGCTGGAACGAGTATCTCCTCCATTTCGATGAGATCCACTCCCGCAATCCATGCAATCGGCTGATACATCAGATGCAATTCTGTCCTTCGGGGCAGGATTAGGCTCCTCGGGTCGACAGCGAAGGTCGATGCCAAGACTCTCTCGAAGGAATCGCGCAGCAACCGCATGCCCCTTGCTTCTGCACAGTATCGCTCAAGACCTTCCATGATCGCGGACACTTTCGCCTGATCTTTTGTCGCGCCCTTACCATTGTATACGGTGATTGATCCGGTCTCAGCCTCTGGCCTTATGCTCGAAAATACGGGAATGCCAACCCTGTCGAGACCGGTTATGTCAGCAACCCTTGTGATCCCGGCTACTTTGCAAAGCGGCTCCACCCTCCTCAAGGTGGAGGCTGGGTCCATTATCCTGTGTCCGTCCTTTGTGTACTTCTTTGGAGCTGGGCCTAGGATCACGAATCGTCGATGCTCAACACTACTAATAAAGATGTTCTATACACCTTCGCCTGACCCTTGATCTCACCCGGCATGATCATTCATTTTGGACAAGGTGACCGCAATTGGTCTCAAGTCGTCTGAGGCGCGATCATGTTCAGATCAGCGTCCAGGTTGAGAACGATGCGTTCGATCAGGATGTCCACCTCGACATTGCTGATGTTCGGGATTCCCAAGATTCTCCC
>JAJRAG010000100.1 GCA_028682925.1 Methanomassiliicoccales archaeon | reverse complement strand
TACTCCATGGTCAAAAATGAATTTCGCGACATAATCGGCTACACGCATCATATCAATCTCTCTAATTCCCCCATATCCTTTTTCCTTTGCTCCTCAGGAACCTTGCCACTTTGCCACCCGTGGCTCATGAAGGTGACTGGATTGGATGCCACATATGTGATAATATCGGTCGGCGTATTCAACTTTCGGGTCAAGTAACGACCGATGCTCGTGCAATCCACCTTGGTTCAACTGTCAAGTTCAATAACTTCGATGGCGTAATGATCGACGAGTGTTGCCTGCCGTGGTAGTCAATCAGACGTTACGCCGCTAAGTCAATCCCTGACAACATTGCGATTGAACTTCCAGGAGAATGTGATATGTCTCCAGACGTTTCGAACAGGATTCTAAATCAGCCCCACAAGACAATTCCAACGGACCAAGTGTCGTCTTTGATTAAAAAGCGTTCGGCTTTCAATTGGACCAACATGCATCCACAGGATCTGCAGGCAAATTGATTGTCCCCTTCCGTTGTCAGAACTTGAAAGGTCAGTGATCTCTCTATGGATATCCAACTCATGAATCTTAGATTGGTTTCTCCAAATGGAATCTAATTACCTCAAAGAATCGTTAAAGAATCTCGTCACACTCTCAGCCAAGTAATCTATCATTTCCGAACTCAATCCAGGATAGACACCGGTCCAGAAGGTGTTGTTCATGATTCTGTCCGTGTTCTCCAAAGACCCGCTAACTCGGAATTTTTGTCCAGCCATACAGGGTTGGTGGATGAGGTTGCCACCGAAGAGCAGTCGAGCACCGATTCTGCGTTGTTCCAGATACCTCAACAAATCTAGTCGATCATGCTTACGACCGTCCCTTATTGTCATAGGGAACCCAAACCAGCATGGGTCGCTGCCCCTCGTTGCTTCCGGCAGGATGAGGAATTCCTCGATTGGCCGAAGCCTGTCCTTCATGGTCTCGAACCGTTCCCTCCTAGCCTTTATGAAATCGGAAAGATGCTGGAGCTGCGCCAAGCCCACCGCCGCCTGCATATCCGTTATCTTCAGGTTGTACCCGATGTGGGAATAAACGTACTTGTGGTCGTAGCCGAACGGCAGGTCACCATGCTGCGTCGCGAACCTCTTACCGCAGGTGTTGTCCTTCCCTGGATCGCAGTAGCAGTCCCGACCCCAATCACGAAAGGAACGTACAATTTGAGCGAGTTCTTCGTCGTTGGTGACGACGGCGCCCCCCTCCCCCATTGTGATATGGTGGGCAGGGTAGAAGCTGAAGGTAGCAATCTGACCGAATGTCCCAACTTTAGCACCGCGATACTCCGACCCCAGCGCGTCGCAACAATCCTCGATCAACCAAAGGTCATTCTTCTTTGCTATCCTACGCACCTCGTCAACATCGAAAGGGTTTCCCAAGGTATGGGCTAGGAATATCGCCTTCGAACGATAAGTGATCGCCTTTTCGAGGGCCTCAATATTCGCATTGTATGTAGGAAGACTTACGTCCACGAAGACTGGGAACAGGGAGTTCTGGATTATCGGTGCCATGGTGGTGGGGAATCCCGCAGCCACCGTGACTACCTCATCACCTGGCTTGAGCCGTTTCTCCTCCAGCTGTGGGGATGTCAGCGCGGAGATTGCGAGTAGATTTGCTGAGGACCCGGAATTGGTCGTTACGACATGCTTAACACCCAGGAACTTCGAGAACTCCGCTTCGAACAACTCATTGAATCTCCCGGACGTCAGCCAGAAATCAAGGGAAGACGAGACGAGCATCTGCATATCGAGTTGATCGTACACTCTTCCTGAAACGGGGATCGGGTCCTTGCCAGGAACGAATGGCGTCGGTGCATGCGCCAGTCTAAAGTATTCCTCGACCAGATTTAGGACCCTCGACCTTAGCTTTTCTGCCTCGGGGGATTTATCCAAGATTGGATTCTTCAGTGCTTCCGTGATTTTCAGATCGTTTCTTTTCATCGTGATCACTCTAGTGCTGATGACTTGAGAAAGCGGGAAGTTCTAACGAACGATTTTATCTGTTGCAAGCTCAACTCCTCCAGATCCATTGACCCTTCAATGGACGCTTTATACCATTCTGCGGTCAAACGGATGCTCTCCTCGATAGAAAGGGTCTGAGACCATCCCAACTCATCACAGGCTTTGCTACTGTCCAGGATTAGAGTGCGACTTTCCGGAAGATCTCGCTCTCTCTTCTTTTCTACGTTCCATTTCCCCGACCCCCATTCGACCAGCAATCTGTCCACCAGCTCGCTTACTGTCAGACTTGGACTGCTCGGAGGCCCAAAATTCCAGGCGCCTTGATACCTCTGTGGATCATCCCTTATCCTCATTGCCAGGAAAAGGTAGCCTGACAAAGCCTCCAATACATGCTGCCATGGACGTACAGAGGTCGGGTTCCTCAGCACAACTGGTCGGCCAGCAGCGATCGCCCGAATGCAGTCGGGCACGATCCTATCCCTTGCCCAGTCGCCCCCTCCGATCACGTTGCCTGCCCGGGCCGACGCCAGCCCTTTCGCATCTCGATCCTTCTTCCCGGTGAAAAATGAACGCTGGTATGATTTGATGACGATTTCTGCCGCGGCCTTGCTTGCGCTGTAGGGATCATCGCCTCCAAGGCGATCGTTCTCCTTATGAGCGCGTGGCAGTCCCATGTTCTCATAGCACTTGTCGCTGGTGATGCAGATGCAGGCTTTCACACAATGGCTGGAGCGAACGGCTTCTAGAACGTTTGCCGTCCCGATGACGTTGGTCTCGAACGTCTCGACCGGCTTGAGATATGAGTCTCTCACCAATGGTTGGGCTGCCAGGTGGAACACGAACTCGGGCGAATGCTCCTCCACCATCTGCATCATTTTCGAACCATCGCGAACATCTCCTCTGCGGTCGGTGATCCTCCTACTCAAACGGGTCGATTCGAAAAAGGAAGGGTGAGTCGGTACTCCTTCTGAGTAGCCAACGACATTAGCCCCAAGGGCGGAAAGCCAAAGTGATAGCCAAGCCCCTTTGAAACCAGTGTGACCGGTGACGAGGATAGTCTTTCCTCTGTACCCTTTGGCCAGATCGCTCTTCCGGGAGCTCATTTCCAAACTCTCCACGGGGCGTCGCCTCTCTGCCAAAGATCCTCGAGATGGTTCTTATCCCGGAGAGTGTCCATAGAGAGCCAGAAATCCTCGTGCTTGTAGGCCAACAACTGACGCTCCGCTGCCAGTTTTTCCAGTGGTTCGCGTTCCCAGATGGTGGAATCCCCTGAGATATAATCGAATGTCTTCGGCTCAAGCACGAAGAATCCGCCATTTACATATCCACCTTCTCCCTTGGGTTTCTCGAGGAAGGTCGACACCTCGACCTGGTCCTCTATCGCCAGGGCACCGAATCGCC
>JAJRAG010000099.1 GCA_028682925.1 Methanomassiliicoccales archaeon | reverse complement strand
TCCTTTTTGACGTGGGGGTCTGACATATGAAGAAAAGACGTCCTTCGCGAAGGTGGGATAGGCGCGGTGTTTCAGAGATCATCGCCAACTTGCTCATACTAGGGATAACGGTCACACTCTTCTCAAGCGTGCTGATGTTCGTCACGCAGATGCCTCCGCCGAAGCAGGAGGTTTACACCGATTTCTCTGCCACGACCGAGATCCAGCCTGCCACCGGCAATTGCTGGATAAACGTGACCAATAAGGGAGGACAGGTCCTCAGTGATTTCAGAACTAAGATTTACATATTAAAGGACGAACAGGCTCCTCTAACTCTCAAATTCTCCGATAGCTTAGTCAACATAGGCTCGACCTGGGACACAGGAGAGATGTGGGTCTATCGGCTTACTAGTGTGACAGATTCAACCAGACTCAGCATCATGATCATTGATTATGTTTCGAACTCAATGGTATGGTCCTCTGCCCTCAGAGGTGAGGCGGGGGCATTCCCGCCGATTATCGGAGCGAGAGGGACATACGGAGAACCAGTGTTCGGCTCCCCCACATATGCTGAGGACAAAACAAGATTCTATGCGACCGTCATGGATCCAGACGGCAACCTGAGGACGAACAGCGTCTACATCGACGCGACCTCTCTTGTCGGTATCTCGGATAAAATACAATTGCACGACTTGAACAGCGACGGTGTGTTCATCTCGGATTTGTACACAGCAGATAGTGATTGGAATAATATGACCGTAATTGTCAATGCGACGGACCAGACGAACAGGAACGCGACTGCAAGGATTACTCTCGACATCCAGCTGAAGCCCGGAGAAGGGCAGACCCAGTACGGTCCTTTTTACAATTACAGTGCCTACTTCGTAAACGGTACGTATCCTCCTGACGTTAGCGGTGGAGAGAGCGGGGGCGGGACCGGGGGGGCCGGGACCACCTTCTACTACGTAAGAAGGTACTCCGACTACGCAATCACCAGACAGTTCATCCCGAACGAGCGCGTGTTGATTGAGATCTACAGCGACGCCTTGGCGAATCTCGCGTTGCAGAACTCCTTCACACTCTATCATCCGATTACCGGAGAGATCATTACGCCCCAGTCGACGGAGACGGACGCTTTTCAGTATGGTGGCATCTATAGCACCTTCTATCGTTACGTGTACACGTTCGACGCCCCATCGGAAGCTTACATCTATCCGTTCCAGATGAAGGCCAAGGACAACTATGGCGTTATTATCAACATCCTGGACACGATCAGCGTATCGGGCGGCGCTTACCCCAAACTGGTGACATATAGAAATGAGACCAATGCATTGGTGCAGTCGTCTGGATTCAACCACACTGACACAGTGTATCTGAAAATCCCGACCATGAACGTGGACGCGCTCTCGAGTGCCGTCTATGTGTCTGATATCGAGATAAGTGACTACTCGGGTAGGTATATCGTAAAGAAGACGCCGCCAACTTATGCCTACCCGCCCTTAGCATACTCAACGCCAGTAAGCTGCGTTCACAAGACCGGGAATACACCTACTCCGAACTATGAAACAACCCCCCAAGGGACTTACACCATACGAATCAACCTGAACGACGCGTACCAGGGTTGGTGGCTGCCGAGGACGAACTGGTACACGGTGAGGATCGGACTATTCACCGATTCCAACGAGGTATATAACCAGCTCAGCTGCCAGATCAACGTCACTGCCCCGCTGACTACGATGGACATCTTGGCCTCCGTTGGTCAGGGGTCTTTCACCTGGAGCTCATCGGGCGCGCAATGGGACAACAACGCCGTAAAGTGGTATAAGTTCACGGAGGAGTGGGATGAGACCACAATCGCGGACAGCGATGACGGCAGCTTGCCTAGTGACGGTCCGATCGGAATGGCCCTCGCAGATCTTGACGGTGATGGCGATAACGACGTCGTAGTAGGGACGCAGGACAACACGCAGCCGAACATCATCTGGTACGAGAACTTCAAGGTTGACGGCAGCAGCTGGTCCGACCCGAGAACGATATGCGCACCCTTCGACGCCAGGTCCGGGCTGCAGCACAGGACTGGCAGCATTACCGATAGAAGTGGTACTGCCAACGAGGACAGCTCGGTGTGGTCCACGGCCCGCAGTACGGACCAGTTCGAGAACGGTTACTATTCGCAGAACGAGTTGTGCGGTGCCATGGCTGTGGGAGACTTCGACGGTGACGGGGATGGAGACGTCGTCGCCTCCTTCATTCATGTCGTCGTCTACACTGACGCCACAGGTTCCGGGGATGCGGACTATACCAACACCTGGGGGATGTACTTCAACCGCGGCATATACGTGTTCTGGAACGACGGCAGCTGGACGAAGAATACTCTCTACGGCACCACCGACTTCCTGGCCGCTAACAACGACAACATGGACACCAACCCAGCGGCCATGGACGTCGCGGTGGCCGATTTCAACCTTGACGGATATGATGATATCGTTGGGGTCTACGAGAGCGGAGTGACTAAGGTCTGGCTCAACAAGTGGGGGGTCATCGATGGCAGCATCGCAACTCACCAGAACAAGGCATTTGGCTCCGATGGGATCGGCTATACGGTGAGGACAATCGCTGCCTACACCGGTACCAACACGCTGCCCTGGAGCCATGTTCAATACCCGGTCCGCGTTGAAGCGGCCAGGGTGAACACCGACAACTACCCGGATATCGTCCGTACCAACACCGGGGACAAGTCGATCACGGTCTACTACACCCTGCCATCGGTCTCCGACCAGGTCTTTGCCAACGCCACTGCGGAATGGTCATACAATTCCAACTGTAGCAGCTCCGGTACTCTCGCCAACCTCTCGGCTGGAGGGGACAGCTATGAGTCGCTCACCGAGGCCTACAAGGTCTATGGTGCCTCTGACGCCACCGCGCAGACGGCCGCCCCCGACGACAACACAGGGGAGGCTTTGGTCAAATTGGCGTATGATGACGGCAATCCATACAAGGTGGACAAGAATGAGAAGATGAATATCACATATTGGACCGTGGATGCCGCTTACTTAGGTAGGAAGGTGGCCAGCGCGGAGCTCTGGGTGAAGTATTCCACGGAGTCAGGCTATACCATTAACAGCCAGATTGAGTGGGCGTTGTCTGGTGGCTCGTTCCAGACAACTGGAATCCAGCCGAAGAATGGTGACCTAAACGTTGTCGCAAGCTATACCCTTCCCGCCTCGGTCAGTACCTACAACGACGTAGCCAACCTTGATGTAAGGTTCGACAATTTGGACACGAACCATTATGTCGAAATCGAGTACATGATCATCAAGGTAACATTCGTAGAGACAAGGGAGATGGGCTGGGTATGGAAGATACCAAATTCCGACCGCGCCTATCATAACCTGACAATTGAGGCGAAGCGGGGCGGCCCAACCACCGAGGGTTTCAGGCTCTCTTATTCGGTCGATAACACAACTTGGTTCAACCTCGCCAACATCACAGCGATATCTGACACGATCTACACGTTTGAGTTGACCTACACCCCGTCCGATTACTACTATGTACGTATAATGGACACGGACCGTTCGACAGCCGACGTGACCAATGACACATTCAAGGCAGACCGGCTATACATCCGGCACTGGATGCAGAACGTCGATTGGAGCACGGCCCAACCGAGCTACTACTACCGGTACACCTTCCCCTTGGGAGGTAGTGCCGACCCGAAAGCCAGCAACTACTATCAGCTGGCCGGATTGGCGGTCGGGGACGTAGGCAAGACCTGGGACAACTACGAGCCTGATGGATTGCCGGACATCATCGTGTGCACCTCGAAGATCGCCGTGGGCGGGACCTACGAGGCCCTGTACATAATGTGCCAGCAGACTCCGCAGGCCTTCGACACAAGGCCGGTCATCTCCGCCAACCTTAACATACTCTGCCCAATCGTGGGATCCTGGGGCAGCAGCTCATACCAGGACTATGACGGCAAGGACATCGAGCTGGGTGACTACGATGGCGACAACGACCTAGACCTCATACTTGTTGTCGGATACCGCTTCGGGACCAGCACAGGCAGCGGACCCACGCTCTGGCTCTACGAGAACGAGCAACGCTACCTGTCCGGTGGTGGTCAGTGGCAGCTGACCGAGTCTTACCTCAGTCTATTAATCACCAAAGGCGACTCGGCCATCAATGTGGAGACGGGCAATATCGACCTGGCGGTATTCCTACCCTTCCTGGGAGTGCTCGGAGTCGTTGCAGCCGAAGTATTGGTGGGTCGAAAGAAGAGAGACTAGGTCCAATTTGAAACCCTTTTCCTTTATTACTTATTTTTCACATCGGGTGACCCGTTGTACGACATCATAGTCTCAGGTGCGGGGCCGGCAGGATCCTACTCAGCTTGCTTGTGCGCGAAAAGCGGATTGAGAACCCTCCTGCTTGAACGCTCTATCCTGCCGAGGAAGAAATGCTGTGCTGGCGGGGTCCTTGAGCGGGCTGTCCGTCTTCTCGACCTTGACCTCGATGCGAATGTGATAGAACGTGAGCTCAAAGGCTTCCATTTCGTGAGGGAAGGCAGGCAGTATCAGTGCAAGAACGCTTGCAGACTGGCCGTCACCGTTAGGCGCGAGGTATTCGATGCCGATCTTGTGAGGAAGGCCGAAGCGGCTGGTGCCGACTTCATGCAGGAAACGGAGGCGGTCATGATCGGGGAAGCAAGTGATAGGGTGAAGGTAGTCACCAGTCGAGGTGATTTCGATTCTCGGTTTGTGTTCATCGCCGAAGGGGCAAACAGCCGTAACGCCAAGATTCTTCTGGGGTCATTCCCGGAGGGTGGTATGGGTTTGGGCGTGGCTGCCGAGATCCAAACGATCGAAGATCCAGGAGAATCTGCAGGGATCCATCTATTCGGTTCCGGCAAAGCTCTGCCCTTCCGTCGAGGATTTCCGATGACCGGAGCAACATTCCCCCTGAGGTCTTCAGTCATGGCATCCGCCGTCGCCGCTGGAAAGGACACGCTCAACCTCAACCTTGCTCTCGCGTCAATGAAGCGCGACGTCTCGGAAAAGCTCGGCGTGGTGAAGATGCATGACCCATGTTTCCACTCAGTCCCACTTGCCCCGAGGACAAGATTAGCCACTCGGCGGGTATTGGCCATTGGTGATTCGGCCGGATTCATCAGTCCCTTCTCAGGGGAAGGACTCACCTATGCCCTGACCAGTGCAGTGATCGCGGCCAAGGTCATCGCTACCCAAAGTCAGCTCGATGGCAATATCTCGCTGCGAGATTACGAGGTCCAATGCAGGAGACAGATCATCAGTCGAATGAGGGCGGCCCGACTCATCGGTCCGATACTTCACTGGGTGGTAGGAAATTTCGATTCGGACAGAGTCCTTGGGAATTTCACAAAGGATCCAAAGGCCATCGATCTCTGCGCCCGCCTGGCCCGTGGATCCATGTCCATGAGAGACTTCGCTTTTAAAGGCGTTCCCAGGATTCCGTATTTGATTCTTTCAAGTACGGAATGAAGAGGTCTGGGGGAAGTTTATCTTGATCCAGGGGAATCAAGGCTCGATGTATGATGTCGTGGTCTCTGGAGGGGGGCCGGCCGGGGCCATAGCCGCTTATGAATGCGCCCGTCTCGGCCTGGACACGGTCCTTCTCGAGAAAGATGTCATACCGAGGAAGAAATGCTGCGCGGGCGGCTTGCTGGGGAGAGCTGTCAGGTCACTGCCATTCGAACTTCCAGCCTCCATAGTTCAAAAGGAGATTAAGGGATTTGCCATAGAATTCGGTTCCTACAGAAAGGAGTTCGATTTCCCCAATGCCGTGGGCTACGTGCTCCGGCGTGATGATTTCGATTCGTACATCATCGGGAAGGCCCGAGGAGCAGGGGCTCTGATTCTCCAGAATGCACGGACTCTGCATGTGGAGGAGGTCTCGGATCATGTCAAGTTGGATTCGACTGCTGGCAGGATCGATGGAAGACTGCTGATCGTCGCTGAAGGGGTCACTGGTAGCACTGCAAGATTCCTCGTCGGCCAGTATCCTCGAACAAGCATGGCCGTGGGCAGAGCCGTCAATGTGACCACTGAACGAGACCCAGGGGACAAGATCGCGATTCATCTTGTTGACACGCCTACCAAACGCCTACGGATGAAGAAGGACTTCCCTCTGAACGGTTGGATGTTCCCGCATCGTCGAGGAGCGAACATCGGCGTGGTGGGTTCCGGGGTAAGCAAGAACAGGATCGAGGCGACTCTGTCAATGATCCGAGAGAAGGTGAGAGAGCGCTATGGACTAATGGAAGGTGAGGAGGATCTGATGGCGCATCCTTTGCCCCTCGTCGCAAGGAAGGTGCTGCACACTCGTAGGTCGATGATTGTGGGGGATGCCGCTGGACTCGTGAACCCTATCACTGGTGAGGGTATGAGCTATGCGCTTGCTAGCGGAAGAATGGCTGCGCATACGGCCGCGGAGGTGATCAATGAAGAGAAGGGATTGGAGCATCTGGCAGTATACGACTCGAGGTGCAAGACGTCCATCATCAGAGATATCAAGGCAGCGATGTTTCTCTCGCCGTTCCTACATCGCATCGTCGGAGTCGTTGATACCCGTCGCTTTTTTGACAACTTCCATAGGGAGGGGGTCCTAGTGAGGGTCTGTCTTGACATAGCACGCGGAGAGGAGGACTGGCATTCTCTTCTTATCAAAACGATACCTCGCTTCCCTCGGCTTTTCTTCTCTTCACTGGGATGACTAGAAGACTGAAAGGTAACGCAATGATGCGTATAGCAGACCTATGAGGGCCAACAAAAGCACAGGTCTTGATCCCTTGTATCTCAGGAACAGGGCGACTGCGGCCGTTCCAAGCACTGGGAAGGCGATAAGATCCAAACTGTTCTGAAATATGAACAACGGGGTGAGCGCGACCAGGAATATGAGGGCCGCCACGGCTTTCAGCCCTTTCTTAATCCCCAGTGAGGTGTAAATTGTTCTAACCCCGGCGCGGCGATCCTCTTCGTATCCATCGATGTCCGTGATCATGCTTCCCACGACCAGACCTAAGAACATAAAGAAACCGACAAAAAAACCCTCCGTCGTGAGTTGTGGGACGAAGACATTTCCAGTAAGGTAGGGTACGTAGACGTTGCCAGATGTGTATTCGGCGACCTCACTATAGGGAGTCAAGTGACCATATAGGAAAGCCAGGAAGGTGCCAAGACCGATCAGGACAGGGCTGAGTATGTGGTCCTTGAAGCGGACCGGTTTGAAGGAATAGATCCAGGATAGTCCTAGTACGACCAAGATGATGATGCCCTGTTCAATGGAAACCAGGAGACTTGAGGCGATTGAGACCGCCGCCAGGATTTGAGCGATTTGACGGAGCTGCGTCTGATCGATCAGTCCGGACGCGAGCGCCCTGGCCTTTCTCTTGGGTTCGTCGTAGGAGCGGTCGCTTATGTCGTTCCATATCGTGCTGACCTGCCATGCCATCACCGCTGAGAGTATGGATAATCCCGCAAACGCGAGATTGACGTAGAAAGGGGTCTCAATGATCTTTGTGACAAGTCCCAGATCTGAGGAATGACGCCATCCTGTCACTATGCCGGCGGAGACGATCGCTCCGAAGAACAGCGTCTGGGCAGGCCTCATGCTTCTAACCACTTTGATGAAGTTCGACTTGAGGGCGAAGTAGGTGATGACCAGTGCCAGCACAATTCCTGCAAGCAAGTAGTAGAGGTAGAGAAAAAGGTGGAACTGGTAGTATCGCGTGAAGTCGAATGCCGGAAACTGCGGCACGCCACCAGGCATGCCCACAGGAAGAAATGCAGCTGGTGTGGCCATGATGAACATGAAGAGGAAAGTGAACAAGATGAGGAAACCGATCCTGAGGATCGCGATCCCGCGACCAGCTATGCTCGACAGGGTTCCTCTCTGGGTCCAGATAGTGTAGGCGAACAGGCCGAACAGGATTACGACGACCTCGACAGCCTGACCTATGTGGAAACCCTCTCCGCTGAAATGGAATATGGCGTTGAGGAAGTCGTCAACCGAGAAATACGCGTAGTTGTGATCCAATCCCCCGATGTAGCGATCCAGGATAGGGGGCAACGCTATGATCCAGTAGAAGCTGGAGACGAAGTTGACAGACCTCCTCACCCCTCTACCGGAGAACGCTGAGAGGAGGAAGACAAGGCCCATGAACACTACGACGTAGAAGCCGACGTGGTGTGCGATGCTGTATATCCAAGGGTGAGGAGTGTTCACGAACCCAGGGTCAAGGAGAAAGTACTCCAATAGGTCCCTGACAAGCGCTAGTACAACAACGTAAAATAGCACCAATGGCAATGAAAGGCGGGTCTTTTCCAGGAACGCGACAAGTCCATCAATCTTGCGATACAAGAGTCCTTCAAGCTGCTCCGCTTTGGGACCCCCATCCATGTGATTCAAATCGTCTACTGGCTATTTAAACTCTATCCGCGTTCTGTCGCTGCTCCAGACTCTCGACTACGCCTTCAGTTCTTTCATAGTCCACGATCGCCAATATCTTTCTGTAGGTTCGTGTGGCATCTGTCAGCGCCTCGGCCATGTGATCTTCCCTCGCTCTTTCGAGCTCTCTGAATCCTTTGGCCCTGTTGACTCTCCTATCCCAGTCGACCACAAAGCTCTGAGGGGAAGAGAGGTCGAACTTCCTCTTCCAGGCTTTCCTGGCGAAGAACGATTCCCTCAGAAGGTCAACGCCCCCGACACTATCGCAGTAGGTGTCTGAGAAGTTCTCCTCATCCATATCAATCGCTATGATTGGCACCTTGTCATTATCACACAATTCAAGGACCTTAACGAAACACGGAGGAGGTAACACGACCTTCCCGAAAGTCGCCAGATTCTCAGCGTAGACTATTTCGAGCTCGCTCGGCTCATACTTGTCATAGTCCTCCTTCTTCCTGAGCCCTTCAAGCTCCTGCGCCGAGATCGAGACCGCGACAGCATCCGGTTTCACTTTTGAGAACGCATTCGAGACCGAATCCGCCTCCGATTCTAGACCCTTCACGACCGGAAGGATCG
>JAJRAG010000098.1 GCA_028682925.1 Methanomassiliicoccales archaeon | reverse complement strand
TCTCAGCGCAGACCGGCGTCCCGGTCGACTCCATCGCATACACGACGACGCTTGGCTGCAATATCGCTGGCAACATGACGCCGATCGGTGCCTCCGCGAACGTCGTGGGACTTGCGATAGCTAGCAAGAAGAACGTGGAATGGTCCTGGAAAGAATATTGCAGGGCGAGCATCCCGATGACAATGGCGAGCCTCATAGTGGCCAGCATTCTGATTCTGATTCTACTCTACTAGTTAACGCAAAACATCGTCCAATATCCAAATTCGTTGTTTGGACGCTCGATCCTCTAACTATTCGGATGGTGACGTGCCTGATCCTCAAGATTGCATAGAACAAGCTCAATCACTCTCGTTCACAAAGGAGTAGAGGGGTAATTGCCAGGCGATCTATCATAATCACTGGGGGCGGGGATACCGGGACTGTCCACCACGACCATCTCCGGAAGACGCTTGGTGAAGAAGTTGTGCGAAGAGGACAAGATGCGATTCTTGACCGACTGGATACTTGTTGATAGGATCATCACAAGACACTTAAACATACATCATGTTTGACGAGCGAACAACAAGGAGAGGATATCATGGGTTCGAAGCACTTCACGGCAAAAGAAGCGAGGATGATTGGTGAAAAGCTCGACGTGAACTGGAGCAATTTCGATGTCGAGCAGTTCCGAATGGGACTAGACGTCGAACTTGAGCACGGCAAGATAAGCCCGGCGACCAACGTGACCGACGATGATCCGATAATGACCGGCAAGATCGCGTTGGCGCATTTGAACGAGTTCCCCGATTACTACACCCGACTTGATAAACTGGAGAAGGAAGCTGAGGAGGCTTTGAAGAAGAAGCGAAAGTAGCCATGACCTACCACCACAGTCACCTGCCCACGTGCGCTGCCTCCGAAAAGCCATATCGCTCATGTTCCTATTGATTTCAATTCCATTCTTCGAAAGAAGGAGATTGGTCATCGAGGTGTCGGACTCGTCCTTACATAGTGCTCGGGGTCCTCGACCGCGGTCAGCTCGTTCTCGTCAGGATCGAGGAATATGACCATGAGTCCGCCCCAAAGCTGCCTCTGCGGTCTTAGCTTGAATTCCACCCCCTCGTCCGCCAACTTGCGATGAAGCTCGTAGATGTTGTCGGTCTCGAACACGATGCCGGTGTCCCCGCCGGGCTGGCGCTTGTCGAGGATTGAGGGTACGTAGAGGGCGAGCTTCTCGTGCGGCTCTTCCCTACCGAGCTCGATCCAGTTGTTCTCCCTTGAATCGAGTTGGACTGGAAGACCGAGGACCTCGGTGTAGAACTCGAGCGCGTCGTCGAGGTTCGAGACCGGAATGGCGGCCATCCATACCCGCGTCAGCTTTCCCTTGTCAAGACGATCGATCTCGCCTCCCATTGGATCTCCTATCGGCATGAATGTCAAATCGACTCTCCACCTATTTGCTTCTTGAGCTTAGAGACCGAGTGAATCGCAATCCCTTTGCAGCTCCCCTGCAATTCTGCCATACGATCGTCATATCCGACGACCCGGAAATGCCGTTTTCAAGGTCGTTCTTAGGGATTATGGCTTCAACCTGTGCCCTCATATCCTATTTTGTAAGAATCGAAGGATTCTCATCCAGCGGAACTAGACGAATGTCTATCATAATGGCATCTTGCTGTGCTTCTGGCAATTGATTCTCGCCGAAAGAAGGAAAAACCTAAATACTCAACCTGTTTAAATATAACGAGCCGAGGGTGGTCGGCGGAGGGAAGTTGTTCGAGACTATCTATAGGATAACTGGAAATAAGATCGATGAGATCCAGATGGAGGACCTGATTCAGAAGTCCATATTTGTCGGCAGAAGTGACTCTGGGAGAGTCGTCGAGGCGTTGTCGGGAGTCACACCGCTTAGGATCGTGTCACTGCTTCGCAAGAACTACATGACAATAGAGAAGATTTCGGGTCTATTGTCGATACCAAAGGTCACCTGCTACAAGCAGGTAAGTAGACTGAAGTGCGCAGGGGTCATCTCGAAAGGCCCTAGCATCCGCACTTCCACTCACGGAATATCATCTTCGTACACATCTGCGCTGGAGTCTTATTCTGTTACTGTCTCCAATGAGCAGGTCGAGGCCACTATCAACTGGAAGGACGGCACCAAAGACGTCTTTGCATTTGACTAGTCGAACGGTCTGTTTTCAGTCAGTAGACATTGTCCCGGGGGATTCCTTCCCGGTATGAGCGACCGCTCGAATAAGTACAGCAGATCTTTTGATAGCGCCAATTGGCGCGAATTGAAACCTAGATAATCCAAAAGGTTTATTAGGAGTATTAACGATTGCTAATCCGCAAAGCACTATCCGATCAGAATTCCCCACCAACTTCCTTTAGTATGCTCCCCGTGCTTATGCTATTGATCGGGTAAGGTCGCAGAAAGGGGGGGAGGTCTGCGGCCAGGCTTTGCCTCCTTCTCGCAATCATCGACCGATTTCGGGTCGCCCTATCCATCGGTGCGCCTAATGGGTCCATCGACGGAGTCGTCGTCGGATTCAAACGGCTGGCTCGAAATCCCCTTGATCCCAATCGTCCAGGTGGTCGTGCTTCTATCCGCTTCTTCTTCGAAAACGCCTGTCGTAGACGAAGACCCCAACCGCGACAGCGAAAGCGGCTACGTAAAAGATGAGAAGCCACGAGCCGTAGGTGATGACCTGAAAAGTAATCGATTTCTCCACGAAGTTACCGGCGTTGTCGAACACGCGCACCGTGAGGACATGCGTTCCCGCTCCCAGATTCCTAAGAACGATCCACGTTCCGTTTTCGACGTAAGTGAAAGTCCCGTTGTCAAGACTGCACATGACGAGCTCAACCCCACTACCGACATCTTGAGTCAGCCAGGTCATGTTCAACGTCGAATACTTGAAGGAGGTGTCATTCTGAATTGTGAACTCCAAGAACGGAGGCTGCGTGTCTATTATGAACACGAGAGAGCCGTCGGCGAAGTTCCCGACCCTGTCGAACGCACGAACCGTAAGGATATGGGTCGATTCCGAGAGGCCTGAGAGGTTCACCGAGGTGGCGTTCCCGACCGATGCGAATTCGCTCCCGTCGATCCTGTAGGCGAAGCTATCGACGCCGCTGACACTATCAGATGATAGCCAGGCGATCACGAGGGAGGTCGAGTTGAAGAAGGCATTTGCATCGGCGTCGAATTCGAGAGAGGGCGGCAAGGTGTCAACGGCGAACTCCAGGATCGATGTGGCAGTGTTTCCAGCTCTGTCATGAGAGCGGACCGTGATCGTGTGAGAACCCTCGAGGAGATCATCGAGGCTGGCCGAGGCGGTGAGTCCCGTCGAGACCCAAGAGAGGAGGTCAAGCCGGTA
>JAJRAG010000013.1 GCA_028682925.1 Methanomassiliicoccales archaeon | reverse complement strand
GACGAGTGCCTTTTTCATCTGGTTCAGCGTTAGGGCAGAAAGCGTTAATAACCCTTCTGAATGTATGCGTCCCGCTAGCATCGATTGATAATGATGCGGACCTGACGAAAACCACCGGTGCGAAGACAATGCTTATTCAGGACCGCACCATTGTCCTGCTGTATGGGGCCGTGGGGTAGCTTGGTCCATCCTTCGGGCTTTGGGAGCCTGAGACTCCGATTCAAATTCGGACGGCCCCACCATCGCTTCTGATCGCCACAAAACGCATTATCAATCATGTCCATTGGAGGTAATCGAGGGAGATCGTCTATGCGACGACAGGAAAAGGAAATCAGAGATCCGATAATCATTGATTCCGTGATGAAGAACGCCGAAGTCTGCAGACTCGCAATGTGCCTTTCGGACGAGCCATATCTTGTCCCCATGTGCTTTGGCTATGATGGTGACTCGATATACTTTCATTGCGCGAGAGAAGGAAAGAAGATCGATATTATTAGGAAGAACGAGAAGGTCTGCTTTGAGCTAGAGGGACAGATCAAGATAGCCCGAGCTGGAACTCCCTGCAATTGGTCGTTAGAATACACAAGCATCATAGGATTCGGAAGGGCGTCGATCGTGGAGAATGCTAGAGAGAAGAGGAACGCTCTGGATCTGATAATGGACCACTACGAAGGGAAGAGACCCTACGAGTACTCAGATAAGGCATTCGATAAGGCTGCAATCATAAAGGTCGAGATCGACGACATGACATGCAAGAGAGAGCTCTAGAGTATCCGCAGTCAATCAACCAAACTAAGTTTAGAACACTTGTCCGGCTCTCAGCTTTTCCGCGAGCAACTTGCCGAGATTGGCAACCTTTTTCAAATTTTCCATCCTCGGCGGGCCATTTGTTTTCACCGCCAAATCATTGCATCAAGAAACGATCTCAACCAGGGGGAGCTAGGGTGGTATCAACCATTCGGCTCATGCGCCCAGAACGAGTTTAATAGGGGCGGCCGCATTAGGAACCAAAGATATCGATGATTGGCGACATCGAGGTTGGAGAAAAAGCACCGGACTTCGATCTCCCAACGACGGACGCGGCGGGGAGAGTCGTTCTAAGTAACGCAGTGAAGAATGGAGTGGCGGTAATCATTTTCTATCCGGCAGACTGGGGGATGATGTGCGCCGTGGAGATGAGCTCATTTAGAGACATGTTTCACGATTTCGAGAAGGCTGGAGCTATTCTTCTGCCAATAGGCACAAACAGCACCATCTCCCATCGCGCATGGAGGGAACAGATGAAGCTCCAGTTCGGCCTCCTAAGCGACTTCGATGGGAGGGTGAGCAAAAGGTACGGGGTATTGATGGGTGACGAAGGTTACCTCAAGGGGAGGTCCAACAGGGCAGTCTTCGTGATCGACAGCGAAATGATCGTCAGATACAAATGGATAGCCGAAGACCCTGCCTTTGAGCCGGACTACCTCGCGATTCTTGATGCAGTTAGGGAAGCAATGCCAGTATGACAATCGCACAATTCAGGTGCTAGTAGCGCTTGAATTCATACTGGTAGAATTCTGGGTAGCTCCAATGAGAAACGACTTGCAGACTCTCGAAGATGGCAGGGACTCGAGATTCGTCTACTCTCTCGTGAACAGGCGGACCGAAGCTCGTCGATGTCTTCTGGAAATCTACGAGCGTGATTCTGCCACCCGGCCTCAGGGCCCTAATGCTTTCTGACACTAGAGCCTCTCTGTCCTCGATCTCGTGCAGTACATTGATGATAAGAACTCGATCCAGTACTCCATCGCGGAGCGGCAGGTTTGGCAATTCCGAGACCAGAGGAAGTATCTTCCTTCGCTGTCCAGGATTCGCCCGCGACATCAGTTCCATCAACATCTCCCTTTGGGAATCGAGAGCGACAACGAATCTGACACTTCTTGAGAGAGGAAGGGTTACGTATCCCACTCCACAACCGATGTCGGCACAGGTCTCGTTCCTGTCTAGGTTCGCGCGATGCAATATGTCCTCCGCAGGTTGTATATGCCGCCTCACCTCGTCCACGAGTTTCTCCATATGTTTTGCTTCGAAGCGATGGGGGGTCATTCATCCAGTCCTTCCGAGTCTCGCTTTGACGACCGTCAATCTTCCTCCATCCCTCGTGATGACCTGGTCCGTCTCCATCACCTCAATGGGAGCGATATGCATCGGAGAATCGAGGACGAGTGTTTCATACTCGCCTCCCTCCCCAGAGACGTTTATGCCGTGCGACTCTTCCAGCTCAATCAGATGACCTATGCACTCATGATCCAATCGTGCGCCCAAATATCCCCTTTCCATGCCTTCCGCGGAAACTCCAATGATGATCGCTCTTATGCCGCAGTCGACTATTTCGCGGAGAACCATCTTCTGGTCCTTCCTCCAGAGCGGAGAAAAGACACGGAGACCAAGATCCTCGCAGACGCAATTGATCCTATCCCACTGATAGTCAGAGGCTATTGCCCCGGTGATGATACCGTCGACATCGAGTCCGGACAACACCTGGGTAAGGGCGGATAGATCGCTCTTCTCCGAGCCCGAGCTCTGTACGGTCACGAGCTTCCTGCCCATCGCGTCGGAGATGAGGGGGAGGAGATGAAGGTTCGGAGTATGGAATAACCAGGAGTGCGGATCTGATGGCAGAACGCTCACCAGGAGGTCGATCGTGTGCCCCTGCTGCTCCATCAGATATGTCGAATACGTAGAGTCCTTCCCGCCAGAAAACAAAGAAGCTAACTTCACGATACATGATTCTATTCGCCCCAACATCAATCTTTCCGAGACGTCCCCAAGAACAACTGGGCAGCAATCTCTTTTTGGCAATCTTAATTACCGGAAAAGAGCATGCTGACTCGGATGTATTGCCCCAAGTGCGAGAAGACTGTCAAAAGGGAGCGACTCGAGGAGATACGAAAAGAACTCAAGGATCGATTCGAGTCTACCTCGCTGGACGAGGGTATATGCCCGGTCTGTGGAACTTCTCTCATCGACGTGTCAAAGAGACAGGAGGGTCAGTCTGCGCCTTGACCGCCTGACTTCGGACGAATTCGAGAAGGCGATGAAGAAGAGACCAGTGGTCATACTCCCCATTGGTGCGACCGAGGCGCACGGACCACATTTGCCTCTCGACACGGATTCTCTGCAGCCAGAAGCGATCGCTGATATGCTCGCAGAAAGGATCGATGGTCTGGTGGCACCACTGATAGCGTACGGTCATCACAGCTCGACCCGCAATATGCCAGGCACATTGTCGATTTCATTCGAGACGCTTAGATATCTTGTCTACGACGTCTTGTCCTCGTTGGTTCAGAATGGCGCTGACAAAATAGTCGTTCTGAGCGGTCATGCTGGTTCAGTACACATGACCGCTCTCAAGCTTGCTTGCGAACAGATTGTGTACGAGTCCAAAATCGCATTGATGCTTCTCTCCGATTACGATCTCGCAAAGGAGGTCGTTCCCGAAGGAGGAGATGATGGACATGGTGGCTTGATAGAAACATCAAGGGTGCTTGCCATCGCCAGGAATAGGGTCAAGAAAGCCAAGATGAAGGGACGATTCGTCGACAAGGGTTACTTAATCGTGAACAACCCTGAGACCTGCTATCCAGATGGATTTGTTGGAGATGCTCCGAATGCTAGCGTGGAATCAGGAAGGAGAATAAACGACCACATAGTTGACAGACTGGTGGATATGGTCAGATCCAACTTCGGAGGCGGAAAATGAGCGAGAAGAAAAGGGCCGCAGCTTTGAGGGCCGTGGAATGGGTAAGGAGCGGCATGACCCTCGGTCTTGGCACTGGCTCCACAGCATACTATGCCATTGAGGCAATCGGAAGACTCGTCAGAGAAGGATACGATCTTCTCGGTGTCCCGACGTCGAAGAGCACGGAGAAGCTCGCTGAGAAGTTCGGCGTACCTCTCGTGTCCCTCGACGATGTGAACGTGATAGACGTCACGATTGACGGTGCGGACGAGGTCGATCCGAAACTGAGACTAATCAAGGGGATGGGAGGCGCATTACTAAGGGAGAAGATAGTCGCCTCAATGTCGAAACAGGAGATCATCGCAGTAGACGATTCAAAGCTCGTGGAGATATTGGGCACCAAATCTCCCCTGCCGGTCGAGGTCGTCCCGTTCGGTCACAGGAAGACAAAGGAGTCGATTGAAAGGCTTGGCTGCGTGGCCCGACTTAGAGGCGATAGTGTTCCCTTCATCACAGATGGCGGCAACTACGTCTACGATTGCAGGTTCGCCAGAATCGAGACTCCAGAGGATCTCGAGAGCAGGCTGAACCTCATACCCGGTGTTGTGGAGAATGGCCTTTTCATCGGACTAGCAACTAGAGCGGTAATCGGGACGGAAGAAGGAGTCGTGGTAATTGAGAGACCTCAAGCCTGAGCGAGCGACTTAAGCTGGTGGATATTGCTCTCGATTCTATCGATGCGCTTCCGCTCTTCCTTATCTATCATATCCACTATCTTCTCGAAAGGTATCGAAAGCCTGTATGCATGGATTGGACGCCCTTTGCCTTCCTTCTTTATATCTCTCTTGGTCACCCACTTGCGTTTTCGAAGCTCCTGCATCGCGATCGACACTTCGGGTTGACGAAGAGCCGTGGATATTTCAATTTCCACAGACGTGGTTTCATTCTTCTTACGGAGAAATGCCAATGTCTTCGCGACATTTTTCGGCATGCCCGTGCTCATCAAGAGATCGACAAGGGTTTCATCCTTCTTGCTAAAGCCCCTTTCGGTCATGAATTCCCGTCTGCATTTATTATCGTGTAGATATATATCGTTTTCTATTTCCAAAATAAATTCAAATAATCTGGCTCACGTCCAGAAAGTAGAATGCTAGTTTGCATTTCTGCCAATACTCTGCCCCAGTGTAAGCTCCTCTTTCGTTTGAAAAGCAAGGTAAGGGCCAGAGTATGAGCATAATAGAATGTGTGAGTCAGATTCTTAACCAAGCCAGATTGGAAATTTGAGTACGTGAACGCTGATAAGGATTTATATACTGAATGCGTATTAGGGCAACTTGCTTCCAAAGGTGAAATGATGAAATTGCCCAGAACTGTGAAGACTTACTGTCCTCACTGCAAGACGCACACGGTTCACGAAGTCGAGAGAGTTAAGAAGAAGAAAGCGAGCGAGCTGAAGTGGGGCCAGAGACGATTCAGGAGGGCCACCTCCGGTTATGGGGGTTTTCCTCGACCGAAGCCTGAGGGAAGGGAGAAGCCGACGAGGCGCGTCCCTTTGCGATACCGCTGCAAGACCTGCAAGAAAGCGCACCAAAGACCGTGCATCCGAGCTAAGAAGTTCGAGATTGCGGAGTGAGAATGATGACCGATATTAGAACCGGGAAGTTTGTAAAGGTAAAGTGCCCGGATTGTGGGAATGAACAGATTGCGTTCAGAAAACCCTCGACCACGGTGGCATGCCATGTCTGCGGCTCGACTCTGATCACGCCTGCTGGAGGAGCTGGCAAGATCTGTGGAGAGCTGCTTGAGGTGGTCGGCTAATGTCGAGAATCAGCGAGTTCCCGGAAGAGGGCGAACTCGTTGTATGCACTGTACAGAGCGTAAAGAATTTTGGAGCATTTGTAACCCTCGATGAATACGACAACAAAGAAGGATTCATTCATATCAGAGATGTTGCCACGGGTTGGATAAAGTACATCAGAGACTACGTCCGCGAGGGACAGAAGATAGTGTGCAAGGTCCTTGGGGTCGACTCATCAAAAGGTCACATCGATCTTTCACTGAAATCGGTCAACGAGCACCAAAGGCGAGAGAAGATTCAACAATGGAAGAATGAGAACAAGGCTGAGAAGCTTCTCGGAATCGTTGCTGAGCGCCTTGGCAAGGACATTCAGCAGTGTTTCGATGAATTTGGGTATGACGTAATAGAGAATTTCGGGTCGCTTTTCGCAGCATTCGAGCAGTGCACCGCCAATCCAAAGGCGCTCGATCAAGCGGGCCTCGAGGGCGACTGGACCACGGTGTTCTCACAGGTCGCTCAAGAGAACGTCGCGCCGCCATATGTTCAGATAGATGGTTATCTCGAGCTAACATGTCCGCTCTCTGACGGAGTTGACCACATCAGAAAAGCGTTGCTCTTGGGGATGGATTCGATAGAGGGCAGAGTGAAAATGCAGTACGTCGGTGCCCCAAGGTATCGCATCGTTGTCTCCGCACCAGACTATAAGTCCGCAGAGGAAGAGATGAAGAAGGTCGCAGACGAGATCATCTCATCACTGAAACACTGCGGGGGGCTAGGCAGTTTCCACCGGGAGGTCAAATAGGGATTGCCAAATGACTGAGAGGAAAGGTTAATAATGAGAACTTCCCTAAGAAGGTGCCCAAAATGCCAGGAGTACACTCTGAACGACCTATGCCAAAGATGTGGATCGAAGACGTTCGTGCCGATTCCACCAAGGTACTCCCCCGAGGACAAATATGGGGAATACAGAAGAAGACTGAGAAAGGAGGGAGAAGATCAATATGGAAAGCATAAAGACAATCTTCTATGAGGAACCTGAACTAAACGATCCGATACTAGTCGAGGGTCTACCAGGTGTCGGAAACGTCGGAAAGCTTGCAGCAGAGCACCTATTGGATCAAATACAAGCGAAGAAATTCGCTGATATTATTTCGAAGCACTTCCCTCCACAAGTAATGGTCGACGACGAAGGGCTGATAAAACTCGTGAACAACGAGATGTACTACTCGAAGGGGGAGGGTAAGCGACCGGACATCATCATACTTGTCGGGGATTACCAAGGCCTCACACCTGACGGCCAGTACGAACTATCTGATAACACGCTCCAGATCGCCAAGAGATACGGGGTCCAAATGATCTACACGCTAGGTGGATACGGAATTGGCAAGATGGTGGAGAAACCCAGAGTGCTGGGCGCCGCAACTGACAGAGAGCTCGTCGCGGAGATGAAGAAGAGAGGCGTCGTGTTCTCAAAGGGGGAGCCTGGAAGTGGCATAGTCGGTGCCAGTGGACTTCTGCTCGGGCTCGGCAAGATCTATGACATCAAGGCTGTCTGCCTCATGGGAGAAACATCTGGCTACTTCGTGGATCCAAAAGGTGCAGAGGTCGTGCTAAGAGTCCTTGCTGACATACTCAATGTCGAGGTTGATTTCAGTGCTCTCCAGGACAAAGCCGAGCAGATCGATCTCATAACGTCGAAGATAAAGGAGATCGAGACGCCGCAGGAACCAAAGAAAGAAGACCTGGGATATATCGGATAGCCGCCAATTCCTCCATCTCTTGACCATTTGACTTTTGTCTAATCAGTGAAACATTGGGACAGGTTTCCAGAACACTCAGATAAAAATAAAAAAAAAGGGGGGAGGTAATCGTGACCTCATTGATAGAGAATGTGCATCCCATCCCATTCTCACAGGCTACTTTTTCAGATATTCCTCTTCAAATATCTCCATGTCTGCGAGGGTTTTCTCGGCTTCTTCCATCTTCTTGACCTTGTCCATTACGACTTCGACTCGATTATACACGAAGTCCCGGATCGCAGCCCTTATTGCCTCCGATCTTGAGGGAAAGTCATCCACCTTCACCAGGAAGTCCAACGCGCGTACGTACCTGCTGGGAAGACGAATCGTGACCTTCTCCAGATCATGGTTGACCATTCTCGCACCCGAAGGTTGAAGAGGTACAGACGACCCCTTTTGTCTGACAAACATACGTATAAAGAGAACTCTATTTAAATCTTGCTACTGCGAAGCACTCCAGTATAAAACAGACCTGAAATTGGCCAAGAGACGACCAAGACTCAAGTATTCTCGCGACTTCTCGAGGGACAAAATTCTAAATACGGTCTCCGTGATAGGGTTGCAAAACCCGACTTAGCTCAGTCTGGCTAGAGCGGCTGACTGTAGTGGGTTACCGGCTTGCCGGTCCAAAGCCGCTGAAATCAGCAGGCCCCCGGTTCAAATCCGGGAGTCGGGACTCCATACAATTCCAGATAGTCTTTTCGTTCCACATGAACAAGTTGGATGAAGACGACATCACCAGCAGGATTGACGGCGTCCAAATTGAAGTCGGTTCCCTATTCCGCAATTCATGTTTGACGAAAAATGTCAGTCCATCAATTCCCTTGCGCTTTCGACTGCAGAGCTCACCACGCTTTCTTCTTCAAGGGTCATGACGATCCAATCCCTCATGGTTATTCGACCATCGCAGATGACCGTCTTAACGTTCTGACTTGAGGAGGAATATATAATATTCGACACCAGGTTGTCACGAACCAAAGGATTGAGATTCGGAGCCTTCCCATCCATGATCGTTATGTCGGCTTTCTTACCGACCTCAATCGAGCCGATAGAGGACTCGAGACCGATGGCCGTTGCCCCACCGATGGTGGCAAAATCAAGGAGCTGTTGGGCACGAAGAACGGAAGGGTCCCAGCGGTTGGACTTCTGCAGCAATCCAAGAGTCTTCATCTCCCCGAACATATCCAGACTGTTGTTGGTCGTGGAGCCGTCCGTCCCGATAGAGACGTTCACACCAGCATTCAACATCTCCGGGATCGGCGCCACCCCTCCCGTCGCCAACTTCATGTTCGAGACCGGGCATGTCGAGATGCTCGTACCACATCTCCCCAAGACTCGCACCTCATTGAGCGTTAGCCAGGCTGCATGAGCAGCAAGGCATTCACTTCCTAGGAAACCTATGCCATTAAGGTACTCCACTGGTCTCGAGCCCTCTCTCTTCTTTAGATCGTTGACCTCTTTCCTCGTCTCGGACAAATGAAAATGAAGCAAAAGGTCGTTCTCACGAGCATAGTCGCGAGCATCGGTGAATGTCCCAGTAGAGCAGACGTAGACGCCCTGCAATCCTACCGCTGGGACGATCCTCTCCACGTTCTTGAAGGACTCACAGAATCTCCGACAATTGTCCAGGGGAAGGCCGGTCTGGGTCGTATGTTCCGGGTCGAGCACGGCCCAACAGAGTACGCCTCTCAATCCCGAGGATTGCACGGCATCAGCTATGATGTCTTCGGAGTAGTAGAGATCGACGAAAGTCGTCGTCCCGCTTCGAATCATCTCGAGGCAACCGAGCATAGCCCCAGATTTGATGTCTTTTGGTGTACGTCTTGAATCATATGAGAAAACCCTTGACAGGAAATCCGAAAATGGCAGATCATCCGCAATTCCTTTCATCAGTGCCATTGCAGCGTGCGTGTGAGTGTTTATCAATCCAGGAACGACCACGTCCTCATTTGCCTCGATCTCGATATCCGCTCCTGATCTGACCTTGCCAATCGACTTGATGACGTCTTTTTCGATCAGTATGTCACCTTGGAGTACATCCCTGTTCTTATTCTGGGTGACGATCCAGGCATTTCTTATTGCTATGCTCATCCATTTCCATTGAACGCCACCCCAGATTATAAAATTTGGTGAGCAAGTGAGTTCAAGGGCCTCGCAATCAGTCTCCAGTCCAAGAAAACAAGTAAGATATAGACTTGTAGTCATGTTCTGTCGGAATCGATTCCAAAAAACTGGTGCGGTGAGTTCAGGAAATCTATTGCCTTCGGGTAGGATCAACACCATGACAACAATCACTTTCCTTGGAACAGGAGGAGGGAGATTTGCCACGATGTACCAGCCGCGCAACACTGGAGGAATCTATTTCTGCGATGGGTGCAGAATACATCTGGACCCTGGACCAGGAGCATTGGTCAATATGGCTCGACTCTCAATCGATCCGAGCAAGACAGATGCGGTTCTAATATCGCACTGCCATCCAGATCACTACTCGGATGCCGAGGTTCTGATCGAAGGGATGGCGAGAGGAGGGTTCAGAAAAAGGGGGGTTCTCGTAGGGAGCAACAGCGTTATACAAGGTTACGGCAACTTTGGACCGGCAATTTCCGACTACCACGTCGGACTCCCCGAGAGGGTCGTCGCCATGGCCAAAGGCTCCTCGATTTCGCTAGTCCAGATGAAGATTGAAGCGACCCCGACAGCGCACAGCGATCCCACTGGAATTGGGTTCAAACTCCATACCTCGAATGGAACCATCTCCTATGTAGGAGATTCCGAGCTGAATCCAGAAGTCACGGAAGCCCACCGACAATCAAGAGTCCTCATCATCTGCCTAACGCGACCCATTTCGTCCAGGATACCCTACCATATGTGCACGGAAGATGCCTCGGTCCTCGTGAAGAAGGTATCTCCGGAAGCCGCAGTGTTGACACACTTCGGGATGAAGCTACTCCACGAAGGGGCGGAGAAGCAGGCACGATATGTTGAAGAGAGATCTGGCATAAGGACAGTTGCGGCAACTGACCTCATGACGCTGACATTGGGAAAAGTGATACGGGTGCACAGACGCTGCGATATGAATTGATCCCGATTGGAGCAACGAACGAAGTAGAGATTCTGCGACACTCTTCGATTGTTCAGCGACAAAGAGGCTTAATCGTGCGGCGGCCGCAAGTTATCCTTTTATAATAGAGCATGGGTTGCGAGAAATAGGTGTCCGGGGACGGTGGCTCGACTTTCCTCCTAATCAACTGTTTTGTTATCCCCCACCCCACCGCCCTTGGACACCAAACCCCTATGCACTGAAATTGCCTGGTCACGAGGCAATGAAGGCTATCGTGGACTGAAGCACGAATCAACAAGCGTACTTTCAAGATGAAGACCCAAATGAAAGGATTATTGACCAACTAGCCCAATTATGCTCTGAATGCCAATCGAAGAGAGAGTCCTGGAAAAGATCTCGCCTGACGCAAAACACAGACATTTTGTGGCCAGGGTCGTCTCAGATCTAATAGGAAGAACGAACGATGACATAGAAGCCAAAGGTCTGGATCTCGAGGTCCGCCTAGTGGGTTCAGTCGCGAAGGATACGTATCTCCGCAATCCTGATGTGGATCTCTTCGTGATGTTTCCCGAGACGACTCCCAGGGAAGATCTCGAGAAAGTAGGTCTCGCAATCGGGCGGTCGGTCCTTGGAGGAGAGGAAAGATACGCGGAGCACCCATACATTCACGGCAGTCACAGTGGATTGGAGGTCGATCTGGTTCCATGTTACAAGATCGAGAGTCCAAAGGGACTGAAATCGGCTGTGGATAGGACCCCATTTCATACAGACTTCATAAGAAATCACATTTCTGAGAAGCAGAAGGGAGAGATCCGACTTCTGAAGCAATTCACGAAGGGAATCGGAGTCTACGGAGCAGAGGCGAAAGTCCAAGGTTTCTCTGGATATCTGGTCGAGCTTCTGATACTGAAGTATGGTGATTTCAGAAAGGTACTAAGCGAGGCATCGAACTGGAGATACGGTGAAACGCTTCACCTCAGTGTGCCCTGCAGAAGTAGATTCGACTCGCCGTTCATCTTCTACGATCCCATCGATCCAAAAAGGAATGTCGGTTCAGCAGTATCCTTAGACTCCTTCTCACTGTTCATATACGGATGCAGGGAGTATCTGAAGAAAGAGGATCTCAGATTCTTCTTCCCCAGGAAAGGAAAGGAATGGGACCTACGTGCGATAAAGCGCGAAATCCAATCGAGGGACACAAGAATCCTCATCGTTGAGTTCAAAAGACCTGAGATCATAGATGATGATCTCTACCCCCAGGTGAGAAAGACGCTGGATGGATTGAAATCCCTCCTCGACATCCATGATTTTGCCATCGTTGACAAAGCATTCCAGGTCGACAAGAGTATCCGCTTCGTGTTCGAACTTCAGACCGACGTTCTATCGAAATGCAGAAGACATCAGGGCCCTCCAGTCTGGCTTGATAATTCCAGGGAATTCCTTTCGAAGTGGAAAGGAAAAATGACTAGAAGGCCGTTCATCGACGGCGGAAGATGGACAGTCATCGCCGAAAGGGAATATACCAAGGCATCGGATCTTGTGCGGAGCCAAATGGAATCCGTCGGTCTGGGAAGGGATTTCAGAAGAGACGGGAGATACGAGATCATTGAGCACGAGACTGCCCTGTCCACGACCTACAAGGGATCACTGAAGATGCTCCTGGACAAAAGGAAACCTTGGGAGAGGTAGAACGGATTTCTCTGGCTGGATCGATCATGCCTGAGCGATATTGAGTATGTACGTGCTCGATCTGCTGGTGTGGCCTACCTTGTCTTCAGCCTTTATGACGAAGTTGTAGTCTCCCGTATGATAGGTATTCGAGAGGCTGAAGGTGTGGCTGCCGATGTCGGTCATGTCCACGAAGTTGCCCGTTATACCACTGACGTTTACCATGACACTAGCAAGACCACTATTGTCCGACACTCTTGCGGTGATATTGACGATTCCGGTCGCTCCCTGCTGTGTAATGGAGAAGATGGATCCCTTTGGATGTATCTCTGTCATATTACCGCTTGCGTCTCGGATCCAGATCGAAACGTCGCGTATCTCTGGGTTCGCATGATCACTGAAAGGAACGTTAAGGAGTATTATCCAGACGGCGAGGAATATGAAGAAGAACAGACCAACGTTGCCAAAGAAGGTCTTTTTCTCAACCGTGCTCCAAGGAATCTTGGCGAGTGGGTATAGGTATCTCAACGCCACCATACCCGCGATCATGACGATCAAGCCCAGATAAATGTTGAAGCCACCAAGTATGTAGGCAATGATCCCGAATACTATGGCGAAAGCAGCAGTCAGAAGAAGTATCTTAGTTCCCCTTATGTCATTCTCAAGGAACTTTCTTTCGTCGAACTCGGGAGGAACGAACTCGTATTCCTCCTCGACAACTTCTTTCTTCCTTTTGTGGGCCATTGTCCCCCTTAACAACGATGGTCACTTAAATTCTTTCCCCTACGCAAGATGAGTAAGAAATCATCGCGTGGCTAAAACAGCCACACCCAAGAGCCGTCCGGTTGCAAGTCGTCATGGAAGACGTCACAATAAGAGCAGCCAAAGACTTCATACTCAAGCACACTCAATCGTTTGACAATGAACAGGTACCAGGTACTTTCGTTCATCTCCCTGTGACAGATATATAAGCTCGGGGGGGATTTAGAGGTGAAAGGTGCATCGATGCCCGAGAAGAAATTAGAAGAGTTGCCTGGAGTAGGACCCGCAACTGCTGAGAAACTGAGCGATGCAGGATATGCCGATCTTATGGCGATAGCCGTCGAGTCTCCGAAGGTGCTTGCAGAAGTCTGCGAAATAGGAGAGAGCACCGCAGCGAAGATAATAGCGTCTGCAAAGCAGGCCGCCGACGTCGGAGGATTTGAGACCGGCGACCTTGTTCTCGAAAGGAGAAAGAAGATACACAAACTGACATCCAGTTCCAGAGCCTTTGATGAGCTGATGGGGGGAGGTTTCGAGACTCAAGCCATAGCCGAGTTTTTCGGGGAATTTGGAAGCGGGAAATGCGTGTCGGCCGAGACTCCGGTCATATTCCACTGTGACGATGGTGTCCGTGTTCAGACAATTGAGGATGTCTATTCGGACTTCGAACAGAGAGCTTGCGGAATGAAACATGATGGGGGGGAGATGGTCATGGCCCCTCAAGCAAGAGTCCTGGGTCTCGTTGAAGGTAGGGTAGTTCCAGTATCACCCTCGTACGTCTACAGAGAGAAGGTCGAGGAGCTTCTGGAGATCTCCACGGAGAGGGGCCGCACCATCACTCTGAGCCGAGTCCATAGGCTCCCCGTGATCGGACGGAACCGTATGGACTGGGTCCCGGCTTCGGGGATACGATCAGGCGAGAGAATCGTGACGATCAGAGAAAGCTATGGAGACCTGGAGAGATCATTCGATGGAAATGCAAATCTGGCTTCCGACAAAGTGCGTTCCGTGAGGCCGGTCTCCTACAACGACTACATCTATGACTTCGTTGTGCCGAACGGTCATACGTATGTGGGAGGCAACATTCCGACGTTGCTTCACAACACCCAGATATGCTTCCAACTTGCGGTGAACGCCACGATGCCCTACGACGAGGGAGGACTCGAAGGGGAAGTGATCGTCATCGATACAGAGAACACTTTCCGTCCCGAGAGAATAGTCCAGATGGCAACGGCCTTGGATCTTGATCCCGTCGCAACACTTCAGAAGATTCACGTAGCACGTGCATTCAATTCACATCATCAGATGCTGCTGGTCGAAAAGGCGACGGAGCTGGCTCACGACAAACCAGTCCGCCTTTTGGTGGTCGACTCGTTGACGGCCCACTTCAGAGCAGAGTACATCGGCCGCGGTGCTCTCGCTGAGAGACAGCAGGCACTCAATAAGCACATGCACGACCTGTTGAGATTCTCCGACCTCAACAACGCCGTCATAGCCGTAACTAACCAAGTGGCCGCCAAACCGGATGCTTTCTTCGGAGACCCGACCCGACCCATTGGAGGTCACATAGTCGGTCACACTGCCACATTCCGTTTGTACCTCAGAAAAAGCAAAGGCGGAAAACGTATCGCAAGACTGATTGACTCTCCGAATCTTCCAGAAGCGGAGGCAGTGATCACTCTCTCTGAGATAGGGATCCGGGACTGAATGGAAGATGATTAATCCCCCATGAGCAATTGACCTAGCACTTTCATGTCCGGTCAACCGTTTCTGTTCGAACTCTCTGGTGAACACCCAACTCTCCCACGCTCTGAAGTCCTATCCTGCCTGAACGCTGAATGCACCTCCTTCACGGAGGTTGCACAGGGACCAGGATACGTGATATGCAACATGCAGGGGGACGAGTTGGACAGAGTGGTCGCGCGCCTAGCACTCACGCATCGAGTGGGACGATACCTTGGCTGTTGCACCTTGGATAGTCTAGACGAGTTCGCATCATCCCTCCAGCCACCTCCTGGTTCCGTGGCGGTCAGAGCCAAGCAATATCAGCGCATGTATCCGGAAATCAACAGTTCTAGGATCGCTGGAAAGGTCGGAATGATAATCAAGGAAAATGCGAAAATCGATCTTGAGTCCCCAGAAGTCGAAATTCGAATATTGATGTCTGATGCGCTCCATTTCTTCGTGAGCGACAAATCAGTCAACAGGAGGCAATTCGATGAGAGGAAAGTGGCGTTAAGACCCTTCTTCTCACCGATTTCCCTACATCCGCGTTTTGCAAGGGTCTTGGTGAATCTGTCCAGAATAAGAAGGGGGCAGCGACTTCTCGATCCTTTCTGTGGTACCGGAGGAGTACTCATTGAAGCCGCCCTGATCGGTGCGAAGGTCCTTGGCTCGGATATATCGAAAGATATGGTCCTCGGATGCATGGAGAACATGTCTCACTTTGGTGTCACTTGGGAGGAGATCAGAGTTGCGGACGTTGGAGAAATATCCGACGTGTTCGGCATGGTCGACGCGATAGTGACCGACCCGCCTTATGGGAGGTCGGCGACGACAAGAAAGGAGCCGCCTGGCGACCTCTATGAGAGAGCGCTTGCGGCAATGGCCAGCGCGTTGAGACGGAATGGAAGCCTGGCTGTTGTCTTTCCTACGCCGTGTCTTAAGAAAAGGCAAGATCTTGAGAAAAGGGAGACGCACACACAGAGAGTACACAGATCGCTCACGAGGAACTATTGCATCTTCACGAAGAGATCTGGACCCTGAAGACAATGATCGATTCGCGATCGTTTGAAGCGGCCTGGAGAACGATGTTGCTCGGCGTGGCCATCGCGGGGACCACTATCTGCATGGTCACGTTGGTCGAGTTCTTGTAAGGCAGAACGAAATCGAGGGTGCTCGTCGCGTTTGCCGACTGCTGATCGCTCAGGCTCAGGTTTGCGGTCCAGCCGGACGGTATCTGCAACACGTTGAGCTGCATGAGGTTATCGATGTTTCCGGTGTTGCTTACAGTCATGTTGAAAATCGCGACCTCATTGGGAGCGACGGTCGTTGTGTTCGATCCGATGACATTGATTTCGTATGCGTGATCAGCTGGAATCTCCACGACCGGAATCGGAGTAAAAGTGGCCACAAGCACAACGAGCGCGATAGCTCCCACAACCTTCCTCCTGATGTCGATTTTGGATATGTCATTGAGCGGTGCAGGATGTCTCAGACCGAGAAACAGGATGATGAAGCCAAAGATCATCCAGCCCACATAGAATAGAGACATTATGAATAAACCAACGATTGTCGCATAGCTGAGATATCTCGCCTTCTCACCGAGCAGCCCTCTGGCGATGTGCCCGCCGTCCAGTTGTCCGGCTGGAAGCAGGTTTATCGCGGTCACCAACATCCCTACCCATGCCGCGAACGCCATTGGGTGAATTACAACCCCCGGAGGGATCGGAATGATGTAGGTCAGCAATTCGAATAGAGGTGCCATCATGAAACCCATTGCGCCGGATTCGCCTATGCTGCCTTGATGGACTCCGCCTTGTGATGTCAGGAATAGACCGATTACTGCCACTGGAATCGTGACGAGGAGACCTCCCAACGGTCCGGCAACTCCGATGTCGACCAATGCCTTCCGATCGGGCATTGGATCTCGCATCGATATGAACGCCCCAAAGGTTCCGAGCGGGGGGATCGATGGGATGAAGAATGGAAGGGAAGCATCGACCCCGTACCTCCTTGACATAAGGAAGTGGGAGAGCTCGTGAGCTCCTAGTATCGACATCAGAGGGATTGCGAAGAATACCGCCCCCCAAAGCAGATTGTCAGGGGCAAAGAGCTCGTTGTTGCTTGAGTACGACGCCCACCAATACGCCCCGGCCACAACCGTCGAGACGAATGTGGCTGCCAGGAGTAACCAATTGATCCAGATTCCTCTGCGCCTGATCTCTGGTTTCCGCGCAATATGTATGATGTGTTCTCCAGATTTGTAGTCTATGAATGGTATGTAGGATTTCTCCCCGAGCTCCTTCCTGAGCTTCTCGAAATTGCTCTTCAGCGAAACTGGGTCAGGATTTACGTATATTAACAGAGAGTCTTGTGTCACCTTGATATCATATATAGGGAAGTATTTCCCAACCACGGACTTTATCGCCTCTATCTCCGCAGCCGTGTCGGCCTGGCCCATATGTCAGCCCCTATCAAGCACGTGCTATTAACCTTTTGCTCGAGGTAGGATGCGAGGCTGAGATCAAAGGAGGAATGAGCAGAAAAAGGTAATTATCTGTATGCAAATCTGACGCCGTGAATAGATTCGCTCGACTGTTCCGACTAAGCAACTGCATCATGGGGGTCGCGGGGCTTATATTGGGTTCTCTGGTCGCTTCCGGAACATCAATCGTTGATTTTCCACTCCCGCTGTCCATCGCTTCCGTGATCGTCTTCTTGTTTGTCGCGGCGGGCAACTCGTTGAACGACTACATGGACAGGGAGATCGACAAGAGGGCGCATCCCATGCGACCGATTCCTGCTGGCCTTATCTCGGCAGACAGAGTGTTTGCGATTTCAGGGGCACTATTCGGTGTTAGCTTCATCCTGTCTTTCTTTCTGAATTCGATTTCGATCCTAATCGTCGTTTCGGCCATCGTTGTCATGCTCCTATATGAAGCGAGACTCAAGAGGGAGGGTCTAAGCGGGAACCTTTCGATCGCATGGCTAACGGCAGCACTGTTTCTTTTGGGAGGAGCGGTTGTCGTGGAGGTCGAAAGAACCCTAGTTTTCGCAATGATGGCATTCCTTGCGACCCTTGGTAGGGAGATAGTCAAGGACATCGAGGACATGGAGTCGGATTTCAATCGCCGAACACTGCCGATGAGAATGGGAAAGAGGAAATCGGGTATTGTGGGTAGCATATCGTTTGCGGCGGCTGTAATACTGAGTCCAGTACCCTATTTCACAGGAGCCTTTGGTCTGGAATATCTGTCAATAGTGGTGCTCGCGGATGCAATATTTATATATTGTTCGATTATTCATTTCCAGAATCCGAAGAAAGGGCAGAAGGTAGCGAAAATTGGCATGGCGGTGGCGCTTCTGGCGTTCCTAGTTGGTGGGTTGCTTTGAAGGTCAGGGAGTATTTGATCGAGAGAATGAGAGAAAGAATCATTCACATGACTTTGATAGATCCTGCCAAGCAGACGCCCGAAAAAGCAGGCGAGATAGCTAGGATTGCCGAGTCAGCAGGGACCGATGCTTTTATGGTCGGTGGATCTACCAATATCACTCAACAGAACCTAGATGCATCTATCCTGGCAATCAAGGATGTCACAAGATTACCAGTCATCTATTTTCCATCAGGGGCACATGCCATCTCAAAGTATAGCGACGCAATCTATTTCATGAGCGTGTTGAACAGTCGTGACGTGAAGAATGTCATCGGAGAGCAGGTCGCGGGCGCCCCCATAGTCAAGAAGCTCTGCATTGAGCCGATATCAATGGGGTACCTAATAGTAGAACCTGGAATGAGGGTTGGAGAAATCGGACACGCCGAGCTGGTGCCCAGGAACAAACCCGAGATCGCGGTCGCGTACGGTCTGGCTGCTGAATATCTTGGAATGGACTTCCTCTATCTGGAAGCTGGGAGCGGAGCACCGGAGCCAGTGCCAGAAGCTATGATAAGAGCGGTGAGATCCAACTTGAGAATCCCGATAATAGTGGGTGGTGGAATCAGGACCCCTGAAGATTCTCTTATGGTGAAGAACGCGGGGGCAAACGCGATCGTCACTGGCACCGTCATAGAGGATGAGGATTTCGGATTGCGATTGACAGAGATAATCAAGGCCCTGCATTGATACCATAAGTCTAGTTCCGCCACCAATCGGTCAGGATATCAGCGCATTTGAAGGAACATCTCATGTATTCCCGCGTCTCCAGATAGCTCTGGATGAAAAGTAAGTGCCAGGATATTGCCTTGTTTTGCCATGACTGTCCTCCCCTCATATTCTGCTAGTCTTTCACACTTGCCCCATGTTCTACTGATGGCTGGCGCACGAATGAAGACCGCCGGGAATTTATCCTTAAGGCCTTTGACGTCGATGGGGACCTCAAACGACTCTCGTTGCCTGCCGAAGGCATTCCGCTTCACAGCGAAATCCATCAGGTGAAGAAGTTCCGTGCCAGTCTTGGCGACCTCTTCATCTCCTTCCTTAGCGAGTAGAATGCAGCCCGCGCAAGTTCCCATTATCGGAAGGCCGCGATTCCCGAGTTCGACTATGCGTTCGGAAAGACCGAAACGCTTCAGAAGGCGCGATATCGTTGTGCTCTCCCCGCCAGGAATGATCAGATAGTCAACAACTTCAAGTTCTCTTTTGCTTCGAACAGGCACTGCTTGACCCTGGATGCCAAGCTTCTCCATTGTGGTTCGGAGCATATTCAGATGCTCAGGCACCGCCCCTTGAACCGCGATCACTCCGGCCTTCATGACAAGAATCCTACAATCCCACCTCAATCAAGTAACTTTCGGAGATAGTCTGACTATTAGGTGTACAGATGTCTCATATCCACGATGGACTGGGTCTTAGGGACGAAGTCTAATGTCCCCGGGTCCAGCATAACGACGACCGGATGTTCAAGGAGGTCATTGTCAAGGCCAGATTTGATTTCGGGGACGAGAACTAGTGCCTCCTCGATCTTCCGCCTCGCCTCATCCTTGTTCCCTATGAATTCGACGCGAAGACGGATCTGATCCCTGTAGCCGCACCTCTCGATCAGTGTTTGATAGTTCACGACGCCCGAGACGCTCAGCACCGCCTCGTCGAACAGAAGCGGGAAAATCTTCTCACCCATTCCGATCTTCGTCATCATGTCCAGCCGTCCCTGGATCTTACCGACCTTGCCGATCGTCTCAAAGCCACATGGACAAGGCGGATTAATGAAACATGAGAGATCATAGCTCCTGTAGCGGACTAGAGGAGTGCCTTGGTAGTTGAATGAAGTGAAAACGAGTTCGCCCGCCTCCCTCTCCGAGACATGCTCGCCAGTATCTGGATCGATCACTTCAACAAGGAAGTCCGCATCATTGACGTGAAGTCCGTCCTGCACCTTGCACTCGATCGTTGTGGCGAGACCCATCTCCGTCATGCCATACTGGCTCAGAGCCTTGCATCCCCATGCGTCCTCAATCTCCCTGCGCATCGATTCAGGAAGCGGCTCAGCCGACAGTATTATCGCCTTGATTCCTAGGGATTTCAGATCGTATTTATTCCTGGCGAGGATCGTGATCCGATATATGAAGGAGGTCAGTCCTATCATCATAGTGGTATTGGACGCTTTCATGACCCGTATCTGTTCATCCACGTCCAACATGTCAGCGATGACTGATTTCAAGCCAGCGACCTTGCACGCTCCATCAAGCATGTAGCCTGGATCCCATGAGGCAATCGTGGGGAACATGATTTGCAGTGTGTCGTCCTTCGACATTCCTACTGTCTTCAAAGCTGCGGAAATCGAATCGATGATATGGAGTATGTCGTCCCTTGTGAAGAACATCCTTTTCAACTGTCCCGTCGTCCCAGATGTGGTGTATGCCCTCATCACTTTACTCTGGGAGACGCAAAGGAAGTGAAACGGCTCGCTGGCCACATCGGCTGGTTCCGTCAGAGGGATTCTTGAAAGGTCCTCGATGGTCTTGATATCGCTCGGAGACACTCCAGCCTCCTTCAATGAGCGCTTGTAGTATATGCTGTTCTCCTGGACGTACGAAAGCAACTTTCTGACTTTGAAAAGCTTGTAGGCTTCGAGGTCTTTCCTCTCAACCTCTTCCAGCTTGGGCTTGCCGATGATCTTCCTCAATTCGCGATCTGCATTGAAGGCAGACCTCACCTGACCGTGAATCCAGGACTCGAGGGGACGTTCCGTCGTTTCGGATATCTTACGAGAGGCCAATCCCCGTCTTGCCAATGCAATTTTCAATCTCTGTATCGGGTCCATTTCCCATACTAATCAATGGAGTGGACTTAATCCTTTCCAATCGTTCTCGATCGAGTTCGACTTTCTTGGCAACGCTATTATATTTCGGAGTCACGTAACCACATTCGTGCCGCAGAAGGACTGGCGAACTGTATCGGACAAAATCAAGGAGTCGATCAACCTAGCCGCATCGCCGATCGGAATCGCCCTCATTCCATCGGCCAAGGGTCTTCTCGATTATCCGAACGTGAGACTTCTGACACGAACGGCCCCGTGCCATATGGCCGCGATCGCACGATATTATCGACAGGAAGGCGTCGTCGGAGCTTCCTCTGAAGGGATCAAATGCATTCTCGGCTTGAGCTGCCTCGGTCTCGTCAAGACGCCAACCAGGGTCAAAGAAGGAGATCTGAACCATCGATTCACAAGCAGGTCGGAAGCGGCAAGGAACCTGAATCGATCAATAAGAATGCTCGGCAACTCAGGCAAGAGATACGATGCTGTCATCATGAGTCCTCTGGATCTGATGCCTCTATCTCCTCAGACGATCGTTCTCTACGTCAATCCGGCCCAAGCTCTCAGACTGGTACTCGCTCTCGCATACAAGGAAGGCGAGGCGATTCCGACATCAGTCACAGGCCAGGGATCGCTCTGTGCCGCAGTTGCGAAAGTCGTCGATGAGGGAAGCATCGTTTTGGACATCCCTTGCGTGGGAGACCGGGCTTACGGCTTCGTTCAAGAGCATGAGATGATCGTCGCATTCCCCGCGGAGAAATCGGACGAATTGATTGACGGTCTGAGATCAACTGAAGATGCGGCTCAGCATCCGTTCAAACCCTTCCTAAACTGGCCGGTCATCCTTTGGTCCGAATTTGAGCCGAGAAGCAGTGACTTTGACTAGGGTCAAATCAACTCATATCTATACATTCTGGAGAGGATTTATATACGCGCGCGCCGCTCAGTCGGCAAGAGGAATAAGCATGGTACTGACCCCTCACATGAGACAGATGGGTGTGACACCGAACCTTCTGAAGACGACAAAGCAGGTCACTTGCCCCATGTGCGGGCACAAGTTCAGCCTGTTCCAATCCCGGGCGATTGCCTGCAGGGGATGTCGGAAGGCAGCCACGAGTTGTGAAAATGCCCGTTGTCCCCATTGTGATTTCGAATTTCCGCTCACGCTTCTTCACGTGAACAACGATGCACGGCAGAAACAGATCTCCACCTACATGAACAGTATACTGGCCAATTATAACAGAAGCGTTGGTAAGAAAGGAACGCGCTAGATCTTCTTACCGTACTTTGAGAACACTTCGTGTCTGTACAGCGTTTTTCCGTCCAGACTGTTAATGTTGAACAGGCAGAACGGAATCAATCTACCATCCGGAGTGACGGTGTGAATGCAGCAGTTCTGAAGCCTTTCCGTTTCCACATTCCATACGTCCTGGAAAGGCATTGCAGATACGGTCAGGTACTTCGTCTTCGCCCTTTCAATGAACCCGAGCCAAGTTCCATCCAGATCTCCTTCACTGCTGGTGCTGATCGATTCTTCGATGTACCTCCAAAGGTCGCATATCTCTTTCCTTGTCTTCCTTGCGACATGCTTCGTGTCCCTAGGAGGTCCCATCGCCCTAGCGGTCAGAGGGAGCAGGGTGCCATCCTCCATCAGAACCGACATGGACTTTGCATCGCAGTGAACGTTGGCACATGAAGTCGGTATGAAGCTGTCGGCCCTTAGTTCGCCGCTTGTCTGCTTCTCGATCTCCATGAGAAGGTCGGGAAGAACGACCCTATCCTCATCTTTGGGGACTTTTGGATATCGGCCGAAGTAGCTCAATGGTTGAAAGTGTATCCCCTTGACAGTAGGAATCCAACTCTTGGCGAACTGGATGACATCTCCGACCTGATGCAGGTTTATGCCAGGGGCGACGACACATACGAGCGTGACGCCCATCTCGACCGTCTTGCAGTTTTCGAGGGCCTTGACCTTGGCTTCCAGAAGATCCCTGCCGCACGTCTTGATGAAGACGTCTCCGGTCACCCCATCAAAGGAGAAGTACAATGAATCGACTCCGGCCTCCTTGATCTTCTTGAGGAAATCAATATCCTGGCCGAGCCTGACCGCATTCGTATTTACCTCAATGTAATCAATTCCCATGCTCTTCCCAAGCTTGACTATCTCGGGGAGGTCGTCTCTTATGGTAGGTTCTCCTCCAGAGATCTGCACGGCAATTGGATGAGGGACGTAGTCAAGGACCGTCTGATACAT